>NZ_JADDIL010000030.1:0-98816 GCF_020826795.1 Microtetraspora sp. AC03309
CACCGGTGCGTACTCCCTCCCCGCCCCCCACTCCCTCTCCCGGCCCTCTCTCACCGTCCTGGATTCCGGCGCCGCGGCAGCATCTGTCCGGCGCGATGCAGGTGGTCGATCCCGGGTACCGCAGGACACATCACCCGATCCTGCCCGCGTTGCGGGTCGCGATCGCGGAGATCCTGCGCGACCTGCCGCTCGTCCACCACGTGTGGATCTCGGAGGCCCGGACGGTCTCCGGCTCGTCCGGCATCATGCTGCACGTCAAGGTGCACACGTCGGCGGCCGAGGACATCGTGCGGGACATCCACCGTGGGGTCCGCGCCCGGCTGCCGCAGCTCGCGGCCAGCGAGGCGCCGGTCCTCATGGCGCGGGTGGCCGACGCCCACACGGAACGCCGGATGATCGAGATCGGCGCGCACGTGGTCTGCGCGGACGTCCGCGGTTAGTGGCCTGTCACGCGACCTTCACCGGCTAGCCGGTCCCGCTTCCGACGGGTCCGGCAGGCGCTGTGTCCTAGCGATGAGGTGCGGGCCGGTCGACGGTGGGCGATCGGTCCTCGCCCGGGATCCCGAAGGGGCATGACGGCCGCCGCGCAGGCGGTCGCCGTCAGTGCCATGTCGTCGTGCCCGCGGATCGATGGCGTCGGCTGCCGAGGTTGCCCGCAGACTGAACGGGCCCACCAGGCATGTTTCATCCGCCCACGGCACGGGAAAATGCCCACCCTGCGAGGCCATCAGGAGCTTGCGGCCGGTCGTTGAAGGCGGGCAGGTGGCCGCCGACGCCACAGTGGCGGTGAAACGGCGCCGCACTGTCATCGATATGGGGGTTCATCTTGGCGGCTCTGTCCCTGCCGCTGGCGTTGAAGATCATCGTTGTGGATCCCGGCTGACGGCGGCCGGCCATGGACAGCTTCGGCGACGCCCTGATCGGTGACTGGCACCATGCCGCCTACGCCGCGGTCAAAGGGCTGGCGTTGTTCCTGACCGCTGCGGTGGCCTTCCGGCTCACCGAGCGCCGCACCATCGCGGAGTTCGCCCCGTTCGACTGGGTCGCCGCCGTCGCGGTCGGCGCCCTCGTGGGACGTACCGCCACCGCGTCCGATGCCTCGTGGCTGACCGGCACCGCGGCGCTGCTGGCCATCCTCGCCGGCCACGCGGTCATCACCAGGCTGCGGTTTCTCCCGGTCATCCGTCGGCTCGTCGACCCACCACTGCGGATCCTCATCCGCGACGGACACGTCAACCAGGGGAACCTGCGCCGTTGCGGGCTCACCGAAGCCGACCTCGACGCCGTGCTGCGCCAACACGGACACCACAGCACGGCAGGCATCCACCTCGCCATCTTCGAAGCCAAAGGCGCCGTTTCCGTCCTGCCGCACCAACCGGCCGAACCGCCCTCGATCACCGCTACAGGGTGATCCGCGACGGCCACGCCGCAGCGACCGCTGAGGCGGCCGGTCCACGTGACAAGCTCGACGCCGCCGAAGCGGAGACACCGCGCCGCCCAGGCCGAGCGGACGGCGAAGGACGTGGCCCGCCTCCTTGCCGTGCAGATGGCGGCACCGCACCCCCGATGTCGACGGACCTCGGCCCGCACCGCCTGGACCCGGCCCGACAGCACGGTGCCCGAGCCGGCGGCTACGGACGGACAACCGGCGCCAAAGCATGCGTCCTTGCCCGTGACTTTCCGTGGCCTCGCCCGACGCGATGAAAGACTGACGCGAGGCACGCTGGTCGCGTGGCAGGGCGACCTGCGCCAACGGGGGGTGCCATGGCGGACGGTAACGACGTCTTCGACGTGATCGTGATAGGTGCCGGACCGGTCGGGGAGACCGTCGCCAGTCGCGCCGTACGGGGTGGTCTGACGGCGGCCGTCGTCGAGGAGCGCTTGGCGGGCGGTGAGTGCGCCTACTACGCGTGCATCCCGAGCAAGGCGCTCCTGCGGCCCGTGGATCTGGCGGCCGAGGTGAGCCGGATGCCGGGGCTGGAGCTGCGCGGCCCGATCGACGCCGCCGCGGTGCTGGCTCGCCGCGACGAGACCGTGTCCCACCTCGACGACGGCGGCCAGGTGAGCTGGATCGAGAACGTCCCGGCGACGTTCGTCCGGGGCCGGGGACGCCTGGCCGGGCCTCTGCGGGCCGAAGTGACGACACCGGACGGCGGCACCCGGACGCTGCGGGCCCGGCACGCCGTCGTCATCGCGACAGGCAGCGATCCCGCGATTCCCGACGTGCCCGGGCTGCGGGAGGCACGCCCGTGGACGAACCGGGAGGCGACCAGCGTCCAGCAGGTGCCGAAGCGACTCGTCGTGATCGGCGCCGGGCCCGTCGCCTGTGAGATGTCCCAGGCGCTGCACGCCCTCGGCGCCCAGGAGACGACCATGCTCGTACGCGGCGACCGCCTGCTCGCCCGGACCGAGCCGTTCGCCAGCGAGCTGCTGGCGAAGTCGTTCCAGCAGTCGGGCATCGACGTGCGCTTCGGCCGCTCGCCCGTACGTGTCGAGCGCCCGATCCCGGGCGGCCCGGTGACCGTCCACATCGACGACGGCACACGGATCGAGGCCGACGAGATCCTCGTCGGCACCGGCCGCCGGGCGGCCGTCGGCGACATCGGCCTGGAGACGGTCGGCCTGCAGGCGCACGGGCCGATCGAGGTGGACGCGAGCATGCGGGCGACGAGCGTCCCCGACGGCTGGCTCTACGCCGTCGGCGACGTCAACGGGCGCAACCTGCTCACCCACATGGGTAAGTACCAGGCCCGGGTGTGCGGCGACGTGATCGCCGCCCGCGCCAAGGGCCTCCCCGACGACCTGCCGGCGCTCCGCGACACCGCCGACGACCGGGGCGCCCCTCAGGTCATCTTCACCGACCCGCAGGTCTGCGTGGTCGGGCGCACGGAGTCCCAGGCCCGCGCCGACGGTTTCGCGGTACGCGCCGTGGAGTACGACATGGGCGCGGTCGCCGGCGCGTTCCTCCAGGCCGACGGCTACACCGGCCGGGCGAAGGCGGTCGTCGACGAGGACCGCCGCGTGCTGCTCGGCGTCACCTTCGCCGGCCCCGCGGTGGTCGATCTGCTCCACGGGGCCACCGTCGCGGTGACCTCCGAGGTCCCCCTCGACCAGCTGTGGCACGCCGTTCCGGCGTTCCCGACCGTGAGCGAGATCTGGCTCTATCTCCTGGAGGAGTACGGCCTGTGACGTTCGCCGTGGTGCGCCCGGTACGCGTTCTCTGTGAATTCGCTGTGAATTCGCCGCGCGTCGCCGGTGTCCGGTGGCGCGGGCGCGTTCTCGCGGTTGACGAGATCGTTTACCGAATGGGCCTCACCTGAGGCGTCATCGTGTCCGGCTCGTGTCTTCCGGCCAGGCGCTTGCTCGGCTTGAATGTCGCCCATGGTCTCCCCGGCGGCGACGCCCTCCCCCCTGACCGTGCCCCGTGGCGTTCGGCTCGGCTATGCCGTCGGGTCGTTCTGCACCGCCAACTTCTCCGCGATCCCCGGCCTGCTGCTGCTGATCTACATGACCGACGTGCTGGCGGTCCCCCCGCTGCTCGCGGGCGTCATCGTCTTCCTGCCCAAGGCCTGGGACCTGGTCATCAACACCCTCGTCGGCCAGTGGTCGGACCGTACGGTGTCGCGCTGGGGTCCGCGCCGGCCGTGGATGCTGGCCGGGTCGATCATCCTGCCCCTGTCCTTCGGGCTGATGTTCATCGGGCCGCCGCTGACGGGCACCTCCGCCGCGATCTTCGTGGGGGTGACGTTCCTGGTGGCCGCCACCGGATACGCGCTGTACGAGGTGCCGTACAAGGCGATGCCGGCCGAGATGACCACCGACTACCACGAGCGGACGTCGCTGCTGCAGTGGCGGATGGTCTTCGTCGCGATCGCGATCGCGATGAGCGGGATCCTCGCGCCCGCCCTCGCGGGGAAGTCGATCGAGGGGTACCGGCTGATGGGCCTGATCTTCGCGGTCGTCCTGCTGGTCTCCATGTTCGGCTCCTTCTTCGGCACCGCGCGCGCCCCGTTCACCGGGCCGCAGGAGGCCGAGGGGACGCTGCGCGGCCAGCTCGCCGCCGCGCGCACGTCGAAGCCGTTCCTGTGGCTGCTCGCCCTCTGCAGCGCGCAGACCCTCGGCGCGGGCGTGATGCTCGCGGGCGCCCCCTACTTCGCCGCGTACACGCTGGGTGACACCGGCGCCACCAGCACGCTGTTCGCCGCGCTCGTCGGGCCGATGCTGGTCACGATGCCGCTGTGGGTGTGGCTGGCCCGCAGGCTGGACAAGCGCGGCGCCATGATCCTCTCCGGCACGCTCTTCACCGTCGGCGCCCTGCTCGCCGTCGCCACTCCCTGGCTGGGCTCGCTGTACGCGCACCTGTGCGTGGTGGTCGTCGGCGTGGGCTACGCGGGGCTCCAGCTCCTGGGGTTCTCCATGCTCGCCGACGTCATCGCCTACGACGGCGCGGTCAGCGGCAAGCGCCGTGGCGGCGTCTTCACCGGGTTGTGGACGGCGGTCGAGAGCGCGGTGCAGGCGTTCGGCGTGACGATCTACGGCGCGGTGCTCACCGTCGGCGGCTTCCTCTCCTCCGATCCGGCGAACCCGGTCACCCAGCCGGACAGCGCGTACACCGCGGTCATCGTGGGCCTGACGATCGTCCCGGCGCTGATCGCCCTGGCCGGCGTGCTGATGACGCTCAAGTACGACCTGACCGCGGAGCGCATGGCGGACGCGACCGCCCCCGCGACCACCTGATCCCGGCGACCGGCGACCAGGTTCGGCACCGAGATCGTCCGATCCATCCCGTCCGGTGACCGTGCGTGACGTGTCGATTACTGGCATCCTCTACGGGACCAACGTGACCAGTAACGCCGAGCCATACGGAAACCACGGTGCACAACAAGGATCGTTCAAATCTCGTCCGTCAGGCCGTCTACGCCATCCAGCACCCGGGCAGGGTCCCGCGCCATGTCCGCCGGCTGGCGAGGGACGCCTGGCTGCGCCTGCGCAGTCCCGACCACATGAGCTACTACCGGGCCGTGATGCGGTCGGACACCGCGCGCAGTCCGTACTCGGCGGTGGGCAGCAAGTCGCGCGAGCGCTGGATCAAGATGGGGCGGACGCAGTTCGACTACCTGCTCAAGCACGGTCTGCGGCCCGAGCACCGCATCCTGGAGATCGGCTGCGGCAACCTGCGCGCCGGCCGGTTGCTCATCGACTATCTGGACACGGGCCACTACTTCGGCGTCGACATCTCGCCCGACATCCTCATCGCGGCGCAGAACACGATCATCGAGTACGGCCTGCGGGAGAAGTTGCCCAATCTCACGCCGGTCAGGGACCTGAAGTTCGCCTTCCTGCCGGACCGGCACTTCGACGTGGTGCACGCGCACAGCGTGTTCTCCCACTCACCCCTGCACGTGATCGAGGAGTGCTTCGCCCACGTGGGCCGCGTCCTGGCGCCCGACGGCTGGTTCGACTTCACCTTCGACCGCACGGAGGGCAAGGAGCACCAGGTGCTCCGCGAGGACTTCTACTACCACACCGAGACGCTGATCGACCTGGCCGGAAGGCACGGGCTCGTCGCGACCTTCATGGAGGACTGGGAGCGGCTTCCTCCCAAGCAGTCCAAGATCCGCGTCACGCTGCCCGGCCGGAACGGCCACGCCTGATCGCGTACGCACTGAGCCCGTCGGCGCCGGTGGACGCCGGTCGGGGCGGGGCGAGGCGGGGCGGGGCACGGCCGGATGGTCACCCGAGGGCGAACACGATCCCGCTCGCGCAACCGAGGAGCACCGAGATCACGGCGGCGAGGCAGGCGATGCCGGTGGGCGCCGCCTCACCGGCCTCCTCGCCGCCCGCGGGACGCTCCACGTCCGCCCGGGTGAACACCGGCACGATCCACCGCAGGTAGTAGAAGACGCTGGCCACGGTGTTGACGACGACCACCACCGCGAGCCAGCCGTACCCGGCGTCCCAGGCCGCCGTGAGGACCAGGACCTTGCCGATGAACACGGCGGTCGGCGGGGTCCCGACCAGGCCGAGGAGGCAGACGACGAGGGCGAGGGCCAGCCCCGGCGAGCGGCGGGCGAGCCCGGAGTAGTCGGCCAGCGTGTCCCGTCGCGTGGCGACGACCACGGCGAAGGCGCCGAGGTTCGTGATGGCGTAGCCCGCCACGTAGAACAACACCGCCGTACGGGCGAGGCCGCCGTGACCCGCGACGGCGACGGGAACGAGCAGGTAACCCGCCTGGCTGACGGTCGAGTACGCGAGCAGGCGCCGGACGTTGTCCTGGTGGAAGGCGGCGAGGTTGCCCAGCGTCATCGTGGCCGTGGCAAGGATCACGATGATCGCACTCCAGTGGGATCCGACTCCGGCGAAGATCTCGGCGGCCATGCGGTACAGCGCCACGAAGGCGCCGATCTTGGGAACGGTCGTGACGAACGCGGCGATCACCGGTGACGCGCCCTGGGCCACGTCCGGGATCCAGAAGTGCGCGGGCACAGCACCGGCCTTGAACAGCACTCCCGCGAGCAGCAGTACGGCGGCGCAGGTGACGGCGGCGCCCGGGACATACGCCAGCCGCTCGCCCATGGGCAGGTAGTCGGTCGCACCGGAGAGGCCATACAGCAGCGTCACCCCGGCGAGCATCAGGACGCCGAGGAACGCTCCCATCAGGTAGTACTTGAGCGCCGCCTCAGTCCCATGCGCGTCCTTGCCGAACCCGGCCAGCGCGTACGCGGGGACGCTCGCCAGGGTGTACGCGGCGACGAAGACGAGGAGATCGCCCGCTCCGGCGAGGATGATCGTGCCGAGGGCCGCCAGCAGGATCAGGACGTAGACCTCGGTCTCCCGCCGGTCGTTCCGGACCCAGCCGCGGGCCAACACGATCACAAGCAGCGTGGTCGCGCTCACGGTGCCGCGGGTGACGTCGGTGAGCGCGTCCGAGGCGTAGACGGCGAAGGACATTCCGCTCGGCCCTCCGGCGGCGGCCGCCGTGGCTCCCAGCGCGGCCACGAGCGCCGCCCCGCAGATCCAGGCGACGATCCCCTGCCGCTCGCGCGGCGCGAAGGTGCCGGCGGCGAGACCCGCGACCGCCCCCGCGAGGAGCAGGATCTCGGGAAGGAGACCGAGGGGGTTCGCGCCCATCGGGGTCAGCGGCCCATCAGCGACTCGATCGAGGCCGAAAACGGCTCGATCAGCCGGAGCAGCGGGTACGGCATGACACCGATGAGCACGGACAACACGAGAAGCGGCATGATCGCGCCCAGTTCGTGGCCGTGTACGTCGGTGATCCGCGGGGTCAGCTCACCTGGACGGCCGAGGAACGCCCGGTGGAGCACCCGCAGGAACAGGGCCGCGGTGATCAGGATGCCGACGACGGCGAGCGCGCCCGCGACCACGGCGCCCACCAGGCCGGTGCCGATGACCCCGGCGAAGATCTGGAACTCCGCGATGAATCCGGACAGCCCAGGGAGGCCGAGCGAGGCGAACGCCGCCACCGCCGTCAGCCGCGCGAAGACCGGGGCGTGTTCCGCGATGCCTCCGTACCGGTCGAGGTCGTAGTCTCCCGCCCGGTCCCAGAAGATCCCGGCGAGCAGGAAGAGTGCCCCGGTGACGAGCCCGTGGCTGACCATCTGGGTGACCGCCCCTGTCACGGCCAGTTCCCTGGCGGCGGTCGCGCCGCCCGCGAGCCCGGCGGCGCCGAGGGCGAGCACGATGTACCCCATGTGGTTGATCGACGTGTAAGCGATCAGTCGCTTGATGTTGTCCTGGGCCAGCGCTACCAGTGCTCCGTACAGGACGCTGATCAGGCCGATCGCCACGACGACCCAGGCGTGCCGCTGCCAGGCGCCGGGGAGCACCGGCATCGCGATGCGGGCGAAGCCGTACGTGCCCATCTTGAGCAGGATCCCGGCGAGGATCGCCGACCCGGCGGCCGGGGCGTCGGTGTGCGCCGGGGGCAACCAGGTGTGCACGGGGAAGGTCGGCGTCTTGACGGCCAGCCCCACGGCGACCGCGAGCAGCACGAGCGCGGCGCCTCCCGGAGCCGTGGCGAAGGGCGGTTCGCGGGTCAGGTCCACCAGGTCGAAGGTGTGCGGCTCGCTGCCCAGATACAGCCCGATGAAGCCGAGGAGCAGCGCGAGCGATCCGAGGAAGGTGTAGAGGAAGAACTTCAGCGCCGACCGCGCGCGGTCGCCGTGCCCCCATCCGGCGATCACGAAGTACATCCCGACGATCGACAGATCGAAGAAGACGAAGAACAGCAGCAGGTCCTGCGCGGAGAACAGGCCGAGGGAGACGGTCTCCAGGAAGAGGAAGAGCGCGGCATAGGCGCGGATCCGCGCGGTGTCACGCAACGAGAAGATCGCGCACATCAGGAACAGCACCGCGGTCAACGCGATGAGCGGCAACGACAGGCCGTCGACGCCCACGTGGTATCCGGCGTTCAGCGTCGGGATCCAGCGCAGCCTCGTCTCGTAGCCGACCCCGCCCCCGTACCCGAGCCACATGACGGCGACCAGGACCAGATCGGCGGCCGAGGCGGCGATCCACAGCCAGACCACCGCCTTGTCGCGCAGCGCCGGTACGCCCAGGACGGCGGCGGCGACGGCCAAGGGAAGGAAGATCACCAGAGAGAGCACGTCACACCACCAGCGCCACGACGACCGCGAGCACGAGAAGCGCCACCGCGGCCTGCGCGAAGTAGGTGTGCACCTGACCCGTCTGCGGGCGCCGGGCGAGCGCGCCCAACCTGGCTGCCCCGGTGGCGACACCCCGGACGACGTCGTCGACGCCTTTCTCGAACGTCCTTCGCATCAGTGCGGCCAGGCCCATCCCGGTGCGGGAGACGCCGCCCACGAACCCGTCGATCACCCGGTCGTCGAAGCGGGCCAGCGCCCGCGCCAGCGCGACCAGCGGGCGCCACACCACGGCGATCACCCCACGCTCCAGGAACAGCCACTCGCGGAGGAACCCGGGCGCCGCCACGCGCGCTCGCCGTGCGGCGAGCGCGACCAGCGCGACCGCGACCGCCAGCGCCCCGGACAGGAGCAGTTCGGCGAAAGCGGGACCGGGCTCGGCGGGAGCGCCCACCAGGCGGCGCCAGCCGTCGAAGACCGCGGGGATCCCGGCCACGCCGAAAAGCACGGCCACCAGGGCGAGCGCGGGAAGGGGGACACGTTCGGGGAGGCCGACGCGGCGGGTGCCTCGCCGCTCGGTGTCGCGTCGCGTTTCCGCGTCGGCCGGGAGCCAGACCGCGATGACGGCCTTCATGGCGTACGCGGCGGCCAGCAGCGCCGCGGCCAGCGAGACGAGATACAGGGGCGTGGACTGGTCCGCGGCCACGGTCAGGACGGCGTCCTTGCTCACCCAGAGCGACAGCGGCGGCAACCCCGCCAGCGCCAGGCCGCCGACCGCGAACGTGATCCCGACCAGCGGATACTCCCGGGCCGCGCCGTGCAGCTCGCCCATGTCCTTGGTGCCGAGCGCGGCCAGCCAGGCGCCCGCGCCGAGGAAGAGCAGGCTCTTGACCGCCGCGTGCGCGACGAGCTGCGCCGTTCCCCCGGCCACGGCGGCGACGCCCGCGCCGAGCACCATGAAGGCGATCTGCGCGCAGGTCGAGGCCGCGAGAAGCTGTTTGAGATCGCGCTGCGCCACGGCGACCGCGCCGAGCGCCAGCGCCGTCAGCGCTCCCGCCCAGGCGACCAGTGTGGCGGCCCAGCCCGTGGCGGTGAGCAGCGGCTGCGTCCGGAGCAGCAGGTACGCCCCGGCGGCGACCATGGTGGCCGAGTGGAGCAGCGCCGACACCGCGCTCGGCCCGGCCATGGCGCGGGACAGCCAGAATGAGAACGGCAGCTGGGCCGACTTGCCGAGGGCGGCGAGCACGATCCCCGCCGCGATGATGTCGCGCCACGGGCGGGCGCTCTCCCCGAGCCCGGCCAGGCCGACCGACCCCGTCGCGGCGAGGGCGGCGCCCGTGGAGAGGTAGAGGCCGAGATCCCCCGCCCGCGTCGTGACGAACGCGATGTCCGCCGATCTGACCCGGTCGGGCGCACGCCACCAGAAGCCGATCAGCGCGTACGACATCGCGCCCATGACCTCCCACGCCATCAGCAGGATGGCGAGGTCCGCGGCCGTGACCGTGACCAGCATGGCACCGGTGAACAGCAGCATCAGCCCGAAGAACCGGCCGCACGACTCCTCCGCCCGCATCTCTCCGGTGGCGAAGACGAGGACGGCCAGTGCGACGGCGGACACGGTCACCACCATCACGGCGGACAGGCCGTCGACCCGCGCCCCCGAGCGCAGCCCGGCGAACAGGGGCACGGACGTCGTCGGCCGGGTCACGGCGGTGAGCACCGCCAGGACGAGCGTGGCCGTGGCGACCATCACCGCCACCGTCGGCGCGAACCGCTGGGTCCCCCTGCCCCCGACCGCCATCAACGCCCCGACCACGCCGGGCAGTCCAGGCAGTCCTGGCAGGAGGAAGAGGGGCGCGCTCACCCCTTCAGGTCCCCGGCCCCGTCGGTCATGTCGACGTCGCGCGCCCGGAAGAGCGCCGTGGTGACGGCGAAGCCCATGGCCATCTCCAGCGCCATGACGGTTATCGCGACCAGGACCAGAACTTGGCCGTCGGCGTTCGCCGGGGCGACGTGGTACCAGAAGGCGCCGCCCGCGACGATCAAGCCGTTGATCATGAGTTCCAGGCCCATCATCACCATGACGACGGACTGCTGGGACAACACGCCGTACACGCCGACGGAGAAGAGGGCGGCGGCGAGGAGCAGGAACGTCTGCAGGTTCACCTCAGCGCCCCCGTCCGGCGTGGTCGTACCTGCCCCGGTCGGTCGCCAGCACGATCGCGGCGACCATCGTGGCGAGGATGGCCAGCCCGATGACGATCATCACGAGCATCCGCGGCCCCATGATCGACAAACCGAGCTGCCGGGTCGGGTCGGCCGGAGGCGTACCCCGCCGGGACGGCCACGGCGTCAGGAGGATCCCGGTCGCGAGGAGGACGAAGACGGCGGACGCGATGACGACGGCGCCGCGCTCGTTGTGGACCATCGTCATCGGCATGAGCCCGGCGGGGTTCATCATGTACATGACCATGTAAACCACCATGATCAGCATCTCCATGACCATCATGACGATGATCAGGAAGCTCAGGTACCGCAGATCGATCAGCAGGAAGGTCAGGCCCACCGCGAGCAGCGACGCCAGCAGCGCGAACGTCGCCCGTGCCATCGAGCCGGTGACGAACACCGCGACGCCGCTCGCCACGGCGACGACGGCGAGCACCCAGAACGCCACGGCCTGCGCCATCACAGCACCACGATCCCGACGACGAGGATCTGGAGCAGCATGGCGGGGATGAGGATCAGCCAGGCCGGCTCCATGAAACGGTCCATCCTGATCGTCGGCAGCCGGTGCCCGGCCCAGACCAGCAGCGCGAGCACCGCGACCGTCTTGGTCGCCGTCCACGCCCACGGCGGCAGCCCCGGCCCCGCGCCGCCTCCGAGGAAGAGAGGGACCGCCGCCCCGGCCGCCACCACCAGCAGCACGTAACGTCCCATCTCGAAGGTCAGCCGATCGGGGCCGGACAGCTCCGCGCGCACTCCCCCCGCGAGGTCCGGTCCGACCGCCTGGTTCATCGGGCCCCAGAACGCCATGGCGACGGCCGAGAGCAGGTAGACGCCGAAGGCCACCGGCATCCACACCGCGAACCACAGCCCGCGCTGCGCCGCGACCACCTCGCTCACGCGCAGCGACCCCGCCCCGAGCGCCGCCGTCATCAGCGCGAACATGTGCGGCAGTTCGTACGCCAGGCCTTGGGCCAGGAAGCGGTAGCCGCCGGCCAGCGGATAGACCGAGTTGACGCTCCACCCGGTCAGCCAGAGAGCGCCCCAGACGCAGACCTCCATTCCGTTGAACCACACGACGCCGACCGGCAGATCCGCCACCGCGTGTTCCCCCAGGGGCAGCACCACCCCGGCGAGCACGGCGACGAGGAGGAGCCCGCAGACCCCGATCCGCAGGAGCAGCGTGTCAGGCAGCAGGGTGCGCCGCCGCTGCCGCACCATGAACCGCACCGCCTCCCGGAACGGGTCCCCGATGGCAGGCCGACCGACCGCGAGGCTCGCGTCGAAGGCGGCCGCGCCCGCCGCCAGAACGGCGAGGACCGCGAGCAGGACGACCGCCGCCCCCAGCGTGTGGCCGGCGGCCGCCGCCTCACCCATGGGCTGTCACACGCTCGGGCCGTACCTGGTCGATGTCCGGGTCGAGACTCGCGACGATCAGGCGCGCGGCAGCCAGTTCCGCTCCGGCCAGCAGGCCGGGGAGCAGGGCGAGCACCCCTTCCGACGGGTGGTCGCCGACCGGTCCCCGTGGCCCCTCGTCGTCGTCCAGCGCGGCGGTGTCGTCCATGGCGTCGAGCGCGGCGCCCGTCCCGGCCAGCCATCCGCGCGTCCGGGCCAGCACGTCGCCCCGAGCCCACCCCGGCATGTCCCCGGCCGTGAGACCAGACGGGGCTTCCCCGTGCGTATGAGGGCCGTCCGAACGTCCTGGGCCGCGCGGGTCCCCCACCGGGGAGGGCGTTCGCGGGTCGATCCGGCCGAGGTCGCGCAGCATCCAGCGCAGCGGGCGTGAGCGCCCGACCCGGCGGGCGAACCTGTCATAACGCCGGGTGATCTCCTCGCGCGGCCGCTCACCGAGGACCTGGTCACGCAGCCGCCTCGCCTCGACCGCCGCCCCCGCCCAACCCGCCGTCGCGAGCAGCCGACCGAGGCTGTCGAGATGCGCGCCCGCCGTGCGCCGCGCGGCCTCACCGCGTGTCACCCGCCGCCCCGCGAGGGCCGCCAGCCACGGCTCGTCCCAGAATCGATCCCCGCCCGCTCCTCCGGCGACCCGGACTGCGGCCTCCTGGATCACATCTCCCTGCAACGTCGTCTCCACGACGAGCCCGGCCGGCCAGTACGGCAGGACGGGGCCGAGCGGCACGTGCAACCGGTCGAGGGTGAGCCCGTCGCGGTCGGGACCGCGCTCGGCCATCCGGACGCCGCCGGGGAGGCCCATGTGGTGCTCATGACCGCCCCCGTCGTGGTGCTCATGACCGCTCCCGTCGTGGTCCTCGCGCCCGCCGCCCCCGTCATGCCCATGCCCTTGCTCGTCCTCGCCGGGCCCCTTGCGCCCGTGCCCGCGTGCGCCGTACTCGTGCCCGCGTGCGGCTTCCTCGTGCTGGGCGCGGACGTCGGCCAGCCGGGAGACCGCCGCGTCGAGTTCGGCGGCCACCCGTTCCCCCGCACCGTCGGCGGGCAACTCGACCAGCGCCTTCGGCGCGGCCATCCCGGACCAGACCGTACGCACCGCCCGCGCGAGCGCGTTCTCCGGCGTCCCGCAGACGACGAGCAGGCACGCCCCGGCCGGAGCGTCGGCGGTACGCCAACCCCTGAGCGCGAGCTCGGCCTCCACCAGCAGCCGTACGGCGGTGCCATGCGGCGCGGTGACCACGAGCGGGCGGGGGCGACCCGCCGCGAACCGCAGGAGCACTCTGCTCAGGTCCACCGGAACGCCCCCTCACGCCAGGCGTAGCCGACGCCCACCATGAGCAGGATCAGGAAGGCGAACATCTCCGCCAGCGCGACCGCGCCGACCTGCGCGACCACGACCGCCCACGGGTACATGAAGATCATCTCCATGTCGAAGGCGAGAAAGAGCAGGGTCACCGGGTACCACCGGACGTGGTACCGCGACACCGCGTGCTCCCTCGGCCGCGCGCCGGACAGGAACGGCCCCGCCTCCACGGTGCCGGGCATGCGGGTGATCGGCGCGAGGGCGTACATGCCACCCACCGCGCCTGTCATCACGATGACCAGAGCGAACACACCGGCCCAGATGTCCACTTGCCCCCCAACCGTGGCCATATGTCCCCCACGTTCCCCGGTGGTTGGCGGGCAAGTCGCGACATGCCAGGACTTATGCCACCCGGCGCGAAAGCCTTACCCGGGTACGGGTGAACAGCCCGGCCACGAGGGCGGCCACCAGTGGCAGCCCCACCGCCCCAGCCACGAGCGTCAGCCAGGGGATGGCGATCGCGATCTCCGGGGACGGCAGGCGATACCCGTTGAGCGCCGTGTCGGGAGGCAGGTCATGGAACTGGATGACGGTCCGCATGGCGAGAGCGGCACCGGGCGGCAGGCCGGCGAGCAGGCCCACCGGCACGCCGAGACCGGCGATGAGGGCCGCCTGCCCCGCGACCACCGCCCGGCGGGTCCGGGGCGGCGCCCCCGTCGCGGAAAGCGTGTCCAGGTCCCTACGCGAGTCCGCGGCGGCGAGAGCCGTCGCGGTGAAGGTCGCACCGAACACGATCACTGCCGTCGCGATCACGAACACCAGCAGTCGCCGGCCGATCTCCACGCGCGGGCCACGCTCCACCGTGACCGCCACCCTCGACGTCACCGCCCGCACGGGAGCGCTCAGTCGTTGCTCCTCCGCCGGGCTGAGCCGCTTGATCCGGGGATCGACGAGGAGATGGGAGAGCTTCACCGCGTACCCGCGCGACGTGAACGCGGATGCCGGAGCCACCCCCGCGACCTCCGTGGGACCGTCGACCTTCACGATCGTCGCGGGCAGGGACATCCGGACCGATCCCGCGTCCGGGCTCATGTTCCTGGAGAACAGGTGGAGCCGGACCTCGTCGTTCCGGACCGCCGCGGGGTTGAACACGACGGCCCGGCCCGCGGCCAGGGCCGCCTCCGCCGCCGGGTCCGTACGACCCAGGACGTAGCGCAACAGGTCCGGGCCGCCCGATGGCAGCTCATCCAACGAGCCCTTCGACACATGGCATTCGTGACACCCCTGGTCCGTCAGCTGCACGGACAACGATTCCCCCTTCTCGTCGACGGGACGGAGGGCCTCGACCAGCGGCACCCCCGGCAGCGTCTTCGCCACGATGGGCCGAATCGCGCGCCACGACTCCTCGGTGACATCGGCGCCGTAGACGGCGGTCGTGCCCGGTGCGAACGAGTATCGATAGGTCTGCTCCCACCGGACGACGTCACTGGCCATCACGACGGAGACCATGCTGAACGCGGCGGTGGCGGCCATGACCGCCACGACGGCGGGAGCCGTACGTCCCCGGTTGCGGGCACCGTCACGGACGGCCAGCCGGAGCGGCAGCGGAAGACGCCGTGCCAGGGGACCGATCCGGCTGATCACCCAGGGCGTGACGAGCACGAGGCCGAGTTGGCCGAGCAGCGCCCCGGCGAGGATGGCGTTCTCCGCGTTCCAGACGCCGTACGTAAGGGCGGCGAGGCCCGCCACGACGAGGATCGCCCCCAGCAGGGGCCGCCCGGCACGGTCACGACGCGTGTCGCGCCGGTCGGCCAGGGCCGTGGCCACGTCCCAGCGAGCCGCCTGTACGGCGGGCACGACGGCGGCGGCCAGCCCGCTCAGCGTGCCGAGCGCGACGACCAGGGCGATCTGGCCGAGCGGCACCTCGAACGGCCCCAGCTCTCCATCGGGCCACTGGCCGAGAACGGTGACGACGGCGCGGGCGACGCCCACACCCAGGACCGCGCCGACCACGGAGGCGCCCGTCCCCAGGACCAGGCCGTCAGAGATCACGATGAGCTTCAGCTGGCGGGTCGAACCACCCTGGGCGGCGATCAGGGCCAGCTCCCTGCGTCGCCGCCGGAGCCCCACCGCGAAGGCCGGACCGGCGAGCAGGACGACTTCGATCACCAGGATCGCCGTGACCAGCGTCACCGTCTGCACGGCGTTCCACCTGACGCTGGGATCCACGATCGCGCCATCCAGCCCGTCACCGATCGGCGGCGGATCGTCGAGAACGGCTCTGGACAGCACGCTGAGCCCCTTCTGGTTCATCTGGAGCACTCGGTCCCAGGTGAAGGGCTCCCGTGACTCGACGAGCCAGCCGCGTTCGAGATCAGGATTCCTGCGGACCGGAACCGTCCCGGGAAGGGCGATGATCTGGCGGACGCCATGCCCGACCGAGGCCGGAGGGTCAGCCACGACACCGACCACGCGTTTCGCGACGCCGTTCCTGGTGACGCGCAGCGTGCTCCCCACCGCCGCTCCGATCCGGTCGCTCACCGCCACTTCGTCGCCCGCCTGCGGAAACCTGCCGACGAGCAGGTGGAACATGCCCCGCGTGATGGGATCGCGCGCGTCCACCTCGCGGACCACCGCGGCCCTGTAGCCGTCGCGCTCCTGGTACTCCTCGCTCACCTGGCGGGACGGGATCACGCGGGCACCCGGGCCGAGCACGGCCTCGATCTCGGCTTCCGTCATCGGAGGCCGTTCATCGGGCCCGGCGAGGCCGGGCCCGGTGAAGTTGGGCCCGGTGAACCATGAGGATTGCATGGGGTACTGCCTGATGGGACCGGCCATCCCGGTGTCGGTCACCAACGCGGCGGCGGAGCCCAGATCCCAGCCGCTCCGCTCAAGCGGATCGAGATCCTGCGTCGCCGTGTAGGTACTGGCGACGGTGAAGGCGAGCACGGGGAGGCCGATCATGATCATGATGAGCAGGCTGCGGCCTTTCGCCCGCCAGGCGTCGCGGCGAGCGATGCGTAACGCGGCGCGAAGCGAGCTCATCGGGCGCTCACCAGCCCCGCAGCCGCGGAGTCGACGATCTCTCCGTCCTTCAGGAACACCACCCGGTCGGCCCAGGCGGCGTACCTGGGCTCGTGGGTGACGACGAGGACGGCCGCGCCGGCGTCCGCCTTCGCGCGGAGAAGCCGCAGGATCTCGTCCCCCACGAAGGTGTCGACCGCGCCGGTCGGCTCGTCGGCGAGGAGCAGCCGCCGCTCCCCCACGAGCGCCCGGGCGATGGCCACCCGCTGGCGCTGGCCGCCGGACATCTCGTCCGGGAAACGGTCCGCCACATCGCCCGCGCCGACCTCGCCGAGCACGGCCAGGGCCTCCTCGCGCGCCCTCGCCGTACGGACTCCGTCCAGCTCGCGGGGAAGCATGACGTTCTCCGCGGCGGTCAGCGACGGGATGAGGTTGAGGTCCTGGAACACGTAGCCCACGTTCCGCCTGCGCAACGCGGCCAGCCCGGCGGCCGACAACCCTCCGAGCTCGACGCCTTCGACCTGGACGTGTCCCGATGACGGCCGGTCGAGGCCGCCGGCGAGGTTGAGGAGGGTGGATTTGCCCGATCCGGACGGTCCCATCACCGCGACCAGCTCTCCGGCGGCGACGTCGAGGCTCACCCCTTTCAGCGCGTGCACGGCGCCGGCGCCGTCGCCGTGCAGGCGGGTCACCTCGACGAGCCGCGCCACGGGGGCGGCGGCCGTGCCCGGATCGGGATCTGGATCGCGTGTTGTCACATGCCCTCCTTGGGGGATGCGGCGAGGACGGCTTCGCAGTGCGCGAGCCAGCGTTGCTCCGCCTCGGCCTGGAAGATCATGGAATCGAGGACGAGCCGCTGGGCGGCGCCCGCGCCGCGCTTGGCCCGCGTGAGCTCCTGCAGGGTCCGCATGGTCGCGGAACGCTGGGCCTGCACGACCCGCGCCACGTCGACGCCCGGGGCGGTGATGGCCATGGCGAGCTTGATGACCAGCTCGTCACGGGGCCGGTCGGCCTGGGCCACCGGTGTGGCGAACCACCGTTCGAGCTCGGCCCGCCCCTTCTCGGTGATGGCGTAGACCATGCGGCCCTGTTCGTCCTGCTCACCGGGGGCGACCAGCCCGTCCCGTTCCATGCGCGACAGCGTCGTGTAGACCTGGCCGATGTTGAGCGGCCAGGTCGCCCCTGTGGACGCTTCGAACTCCGCGCGTAGCTGGTACCCGTACCGAGGGCCCTGGGTGAGCAATGCCAGCAGGCCGTGCCGGATCGTCATGAATACTGAGTATGCATACTCAGTATGCCCTCGGCAACTTCGATTTTCCGGCCGCAGAACGGGACCGATCCACATCGCCGTGACCAGCGAAAATCGGACCAAAGCGACTAGCTTCGCGCTAGGTCAAATACCAAAGAAAACATCCGTTTCCTGGGCATAGCGCCTTCAAGGGCGTCCATAATGCTGAATCCATCCAGCTCGTTACCCCCAACACTGGAGGATTCGTGCGCACAACCGCTCTGACCATCCTTGGTCTCGGAAGCGCGGCGGCGATCGTCATGCCCGCCGTTCCCGCGAACGCAGCGACCACGCAGGCCGCCGCTCAGACCGCCACGCAGGCCAGGTGTCGCGTCGTCGCGGCGAAGCCGCAGGTCACGCAGAGCAGGCAGATTCGCGCGGTGGCGACGCGGACCGGCTGCGCCGAGCGGGCCCGCGTCCGCGTCCGGATCGTCAGGGTGCTGCCCGGACCGGACCGGATCGTGAAGAGCGGCTCCACCATCGTGCGCAACGGCAGGATCGCCACGAGCCTCACCTGCGTTCCGGGCACGTTCTTCACCATCGTCGCGGACACCCACGGGCACATCTCAAAATCCACGAAGGTCCGCCTGACCTGCGAGACCACCGCCCCGGACGGTTCCGGCGGCACCGGTTCCAGCGGTTCGGGCTCCGGCGGTTCGAGCTCCGGCGGTTCGAGCTCCGGCGGTTCGAGCTCCGGCGGTTCGAGCTCCGGCGGTTCGAGCGTGGGCACCGAGCTCGAGAACGAGGTCGTACGGTTGACCAACGCCGAGCGGGCGAAGGCGGGCTGCGGCGCGCTCACGCATGACGCCAAGCTGCGCGCCGCGGCCGTCGGACACTCGGCCGACATGTCCGCCAAGGGATACTTCAGCCACACCTCCCAGGACGGTCGCAGCTTCAGCGACCGCATCAAGGCGACCGGGTTCTCCTTCACCGCCGCGGCGGAGAACATCGCCAAGGGCTATCCGACCGCGGCGGCCGTGGTGCAGGGGTGGATGGACAGCCCCGGACACCGGCAGAACATGCTGAACTGCGCCTACACGCACATCGGCGTCGGCCACGCCGCGGCGGGCGGGCCGTACTGGACCCAGGACTTCGCCAAGGGCTGACAGGTTCGAGTAATCCCAAACAGCGAGGAATGTGCCGGTCGGCTGGACACCCCATGTTTCCCCGGCGGATACTCCTGACATGAGCTCGACGCACCCTCCGGTTCGCGCATCCGACGGGGACCGCGAGCGCGCGCTCAGCGAGCTCCGCGACCGCGCCGCCGAGGGGCGGCTCTCCATGGAGACCTTCGTCGGGCGCGTCGACATGGCGCTGCGCGCGCGCAGCACGGGCGAGCTCGACGATCTCATCTCCGACCTGCCGCATCGCGGGCGCTGGCGCCGGCGCATCACCGAGGCCGTCTCCTCGGTGTCGGACCTCACCACCAGGATCGAGGCCGCCTGGCGCCGTCCCCGGCTGCCCCGGCTGGCCCTCCCCGCCGACAGCCGGATTCGTTACGTCGTCGGCCGTGGCTCCGCCTGCGACCTGGTGTTGTCGGACGTGACGGTCTCCCGCGTGCACGCCGAGCTGCGCCGCGAGCAGGAGTCGTGGCTCCTGGTCGATCTGGGGTCGCTGAACGGCACCCGGCTGAACGGCTGGCGGCTGGTCGGATCGGCGCGGGTGCGTCCGGGTGACGAGATCGCCTTCGGCGACTGCGTGTTCCTGGTGACCAGCCCCGCCTGACGCCCGCCCGACGCTCAGCGGGACCCACAGGTCCGACGAACGTCTGGGACGCGTGCGTCCGCCCGGCAGCCTCCATATACGCATATTTCCGTATTGATGCCAGTGCGATGGTTCCTCATGATCGCGGAAAGCCCATTCATGCTGGAGCGACTGTGCGCTTATCACGACGAACCTCGATCATGCTGGCCTCCGCGGTGCTGATCACCGGGGTCGCGGGCTCGGGAATCCCCGCCCACGCGCTCGACCCCGCCCCCGGCGTCAGCGACCTGATCCACGACATCGACCAGATCCTCAGCGACTCCCGGCTCACGATGGCGCGTGCGGGCGTGGTCGTGCGCAACGCCACCACCGGCGAGGAGCTGTACACCCTCGACTCGGGCAAGCTGTTCGCCCCCGCCTCCAACACCAAGCTGCTCACCTCCGCCGCCGCGATGGAGACGCTGGGCGCGGACTACCGGTTCAGCACGGAGGTGCTCTCCAAGGGAAGGGACCTCTACCTCAGGGGCACCGGCGACCCGACCATGCTCGCCGCCGACTACGACGCGCTCGCCGCCAAGGTGGCCGCGTCCGGCGTCAAGGTCGTCACCGGGCGGCTGGCCGTCGACGACACCTGGTTCGACGACGTACGGCTCGGCACTGACTGGACGTGGGACGACGAGCCGTACTACTACGCGGGCCAGATCTCCGCGCTGACGGCCTCGCCCGACACCGACTACGACGCGGGCTCGGTCGTCGTGTCGGTCGCGCCCGGCGACGGGCCGGGCAAGCCGGCCAAGGTGACGACGACCCCCGACACCGACTACGTGAAGATCGTCAACAAGGCGGTGACCGGAGACGACACCGACGTGCTGGTCGAGCGGCAGCACGGCGGGAACACCGTCGTGATCACCGGGACCGTGGCCGACCAGTACGACGAGTGGGTGGCGGTGTGGGACCCGTCCCTCTACGCGGCCTCCCTCTTCCGTAAGGGGCTGGCCGCCCACGGCGTACGCGTCATCGGCTCGACCGTCCGCGAGGCCACCCCCTCCGGGGCGAAGACGCTGGCCACCCGCGAGTCCATGCCGCTCAGCCAGCTGCTGACCCCGTTCATGAAGCTGAGCAACAACATGCACGCCGAGATCCTCACCAAGGCGATGGGCCGAAAGGTCTCCGGCGAGGGCACCTGGTCCGCCGGGCTCGCGGTGACCACGGCCTTCGCCAGGGCGAACGGCGTGGAGACGCTGAGACTCCGTGACGGCTCCGGCCTGTCCAGGGTGGACGGGCTCACGCCGTCGGGCATCACGTCACTGCTCATCGCCGCGAAGGGCAAGCCGTGGTTCCCGGCCTGGTACGACTCGCTGCCCATCGCCGGGCAGGCGGACCGGCTCGTCGGCGGCACCCTGCGCAGCCGCATGCGCGGCACCCCGGCCGCCGGGAACGTGCACGCCAAGACCGGTTCGCTGACCAGCGTCACCGCGCTGTCGGGCTACGTGACGAGCGCGGACGGCGAACCACTGGTCTTCTCGATCCTGACCAACGGCTACCTCTCCGGAGCCCCCAGGGATCTGGAGGACCGGATCGCGGTCAGGCTCGCCCAGTTCACCCGATCCGCCCCGGTGGACGCGGCGGCCGGGACGCTCCGTGCCGAGACACCGGCCGAGACACCGGCCGAGATACCGCAGGGCGACGACCTCGAATGCTCCTGGCGCAAGCCGGTGCAGTGCTGAACCACTCGGGACGCGTACGGCCTCGCCCGGCCCGATGAGACGCGGACAGCGCCGCTGAGCCGCGCGGGAGGCTGAAGGCCGGCCCGGCCGTACGAGAACGCGAATCGGCGCCGTCCCCGTCGACGGGGGCGGCGCCGATTCGTGTGATCCGAACTACTGGGACTTGAGCCAGCTCATCATCGGACGGAGCTTGGCACCGGTCTGCTCGATCGGGTGGCCGGCGAGCTCCTCGCGGTACTTGTTGAAGTTGCCCTGGCCCGAGTCGAACTCCTCGACCAGCTCGCGGGCGAAGCGGCCGTCCTGGATCTCGTCCAGGATGCGGCGCATCTCCTTCTTGGTCTCCGCGTTGACGACGCGCGGGCCGCGGCTGTAGCCGCCGTACTCGGCGGTGTCGGACACCGACCAGTACATCTTGGAGATGCCGCCCTCGTACATGAGGTCGACGATCAGCTTCATCTCGTGCAGGCACTCGAAGTACGCGACCTCGGGCTGGTAGCCCGCCTCGATCAGGGTCTCGAAGCCCGCCTTGATCAGCTCGGAGACGCCACCGCAGAGGACGGCCTGCTCGCCGAACAGGTCGGTCTCGGTCTCCTCGGTGAAGGTCGTCTTCAGCGCGCCGGCGCGGGTGCCGCCGATGCCCTTGGCGTACGACAGGACGAGCGGCCAGGCGTTGCCGGTCGCGTCCTTCTCGACGGCGACGAGACAGGGCACGCCGCGGCCGGCCGAGAACTGGCGGCGGACCAGGTGACCCGGACCCTTCGGGGCGACCATGGCGACGTCCACACCCTCCGGGGCCTCGATGAGGCCGTACCGGATGTTGAGACCGTGGCCGAAGAACAGGGCGTCACCCTCGACGAGGTTCGGCGCCACGTGCTCGGCGTAGAGGTGACGCTGGATGTGGTCCGGCGCCAGGATCATGGTGAGATCGGCCTCTTCGACGGCCTCCGACGGCGAGAGCACGCGCAGCCCGTCGGCCTCGGCCTTCTCCCGGCTCTTGGAGCCCTCGGGCAGACCGACGCGCACGTCCACACCGGAGTCGCGTAGGCTCAGCGCGTGGGCGTGGCCCTGGCTGCCGTAGCCGAGCACGGCCACGTGCCGTCCCTGGATGATCGACAGGTCGGCGTCGTCATCGTAGAAGATCTCAGTCACTTGCTTGCCTTTCAGTGATTTATTCGGCTACGCGGTGCGGTCCAGCGCACGAAGCGAGCGATCGGTGATGGAGCGGGCACCGCGGCCGATGGCCACCATGCCGGACTGCACGAGCTCCTTGATGCCGTGGGGCTCCAGAACCCGCACGAACGCCTCCAGCTTGTCCACCGTGCCGGTGACCTCGATGGTCACCGCGTCCGGCGCCACGTCGACACACCGCGCGCGGAACAGGTTGACCAGTTCGAGGACGTGCGACCTGCTGTCCGCGTCCGCCCTCACCTTGATCAGCATCAGCTCGCGCTGCACCGACTGGGCGGTGTCCAGCTCCACGATCTTGAGGACGTTCACCAGCTTGTTGAGCTGCTTGGTGACCTGCTCCAGCGGGAGTTCTTCCACGCTGACCACGATGGTCATCCGGGAGATGTCGTCGTGCTCTGTGGGCCCGACGGCCAGCGAGTCGATGTTGAAGCCTCGCCGGGAGAACAGGCTGGCGACCCTGGCCAGCACACCGGGCTTGTTCTCGACCAGCACCGACAGCGTGTGCCTGCTCATCAGTCCTCGTTCTCCCACTTCGGCGCCATGTCTCGGGCGTACTTGATGTCGTCGTTGCTGGTGCCGGCGGCGACCATCGGCCAGACCATCGCGTCCTGGTGGACGACGAAGTCGACCACCACGGGAACATCGTTGATCTCCATGGCCTTGCGGATCGTGGCGTCGACGTCCTCCGGTCGTTCGCAGCGCAGACCAACACAACCGTACGCCTCGGCCAGCTTGACGAAGTCCGGGATCCTCCGGACCGTCTGCAGGTTCGTGTTGGAGTACCGCTGGTTGTAGAACAGCGTCTGCCACTGGCGAACCATGCCGAGATTACCGTTGTTGATGACGGCCACCTTGATCGGCACACCCTCGATCGCGCAGGTGGCCAGCTCCTGGTTGGTCATCTGGAAGCAGCCGTCGCCGTCGATCGCCCACACGGTGGACTCGGGCCGCCCCATCTTGGCGCCCATCGCGGCCGGGACCGCGAACCCCATCGTGCCCGCGCCGCCGGAGTTGATGAACGTCCCCGGGTTCTCGTACCCGACGAACTGCGCCGCCCACATCTGGTGCTGGCCGACGCCCGCCGTGTAGTACGCGTCGGGGCCGACGATGGCGCTCAGCCGCTCGATGACGTACTGCGGAGCGAGGGAGCCGTCGGCGAACTCCTCGTAACCCAGGGGGTAGGTCCGCCGGTAGCCGTCGAGCAGGGTCCACCACTCGTCGAAGTCGCCCTTGCGACCGTCGGCGTGCTCATGCTCGATCGCCGCGATCAGGTCGCTGATGACCTCGCGGCAGTCGCCCACGATCGGCACGTCCGCGTGGCGGTTCTTGGAGATCTCCGCCGGGTCGATGTCGGCGTGGACGACCTTGGCGTGCGGCGCGAAGCTGGACAGATCGCCGGTCACGCGGTCGTCGAAGCGGGTGCCGAGCGCGATGAGCAGGTCGGACCGCTGAAGCGCTCCGACGGCCGACACGCTGCCGTGCATGCCGGGCATGCCCATGTGCTGGCGGTGGCTGTCGGGGAAGGTGCCGCGTGCCATCAGCGTCGTGACGACCGGGATGCCGGTCAGCTCGGCCAGCCGCAGCAGTTCGGGGGCCGCGCCCGCCTTGTGCACGCCGCCGCCGACGTAGAGGACGGGTCGCTTGGACTCCACGATCAGCCGGGCCGCCTCGCGGATCTGCTTCGAGTGCGGACGGGTGACCGGACGGTATCCGGGCAGCTGCAGGACCGGCGGCCACGAGAACGTCATGGTGTCCTGCATCGCGTCCTTGGCGATGTCGACCAGGACCGGGCCGGGCCGCCCCGTCGAGGCGATGTGGAACGCCTCCGCGATCGTCCGGGGAATGTCGGCGGCCTCGGTGACCAGGAAGTTGTGCTTCGTGATCGGCATCGTGATGCCGGAGATGTCCGCTTCCTGGAAGGCGTCCGTGCCGATCAGAGGCGTCGCCACCTGCCCGGTGATCGCGACGATCGGCACCGAGTCCATGTACGCGTCCGCGATGGCGGTGACCAGGTTCGTCGCACCCGGACCACTGGTCGCCATGCAGACCCCCACCTTGCCGGTGGCCTGGGCGTATCCCTCGGCCGCGTGGCCGGCGCCCTGCTCGTGCCGTACAAGCACGTGCCGGACCTTGGTCGAGTCGTAGAGGGGATCATAGGCCGGGAGGATGGCACCGCCCGGGATCCCGAACACCGTGTCGACCCCGACGTGCTCCAGCGCCCTCACGAGGGCCTGGGCACCTGTCATCTGTTCGGTCATCGGCTCGTTCCTTGTGGCTGAGCTGTCTGTCTGCTGGCATAAAAAATGCCCCGTCCGCCGATGCGGATCTGGGGCGCGCGCAGGACCTAGTGCTTCGTCAGGCCGCGCGCCTGCGAAGTACTACGAGGATCCCACTGCGATGCATGGCTACACGATGTCCGATCCACGCGCCCCTCGTCAAATTATCTCGGACACCGGTCTCACTATATGAGATCAACTTCCCCGCTCCGTACCGGCTGCCCGTACCCCGGGCCCGCCGCGCCGGAGGCGCGGCAATCAAGCACGGCGAGGCCGGACTACGCGGTGTTCTGGAGGGTGGTGCGCATCAGGTGGTCGACTCCACGTGCGGCCATGGGCCGTGCGACGAGGTATCCCTGGCCTCGCGTGCAGCCCATCTCACGCAGCAGTTCGAGCTGCTCCGGGCGTTCGATGCCCTCGGCGACGACGATCAGACCGAGGTCGTGGCCGAGTCGCACGATGGTGCGGGTGAGGAGGGTGAGAGTCTCGTCACGTCCGAGCCCTGAGACGAACGACGGATCGATTTTGATCATGTCTACCGGGAGTTGGCGGAGGAAGGCCAGCGAGGCGTAGCCGGTGCCGAAGTCGTCGATCGCGAGCCGTACCCCGAGAGCGCGCAGCTCCGACAGCTTGGCCACAGTGTCCTCGGCGTCTTCGACGAGCATCTCCTCGATGACCTCGAGCGTGAGCGCGCTGGCGGGCAGCCCGCTCTCGGCCAGCGCCTCGGAGACCGTCTCCACGAACCGCGGTGCGGTGATCTGCCGCGCCGACAGGTTGAGGGAGAGGCCGATGTCCCAGGAGGACTCGCGCCAGCCGGCCACCTCGCGGCAGGCCTCTTTGAGTATCCACTCGCTCAGCGGCACGATCAGCCCGGTGTCCTCGGCGGGGCCGAGGAACTGCTCGGGCGGTACGAACGTGCTGCCGCGCCACCACCGGACGAGCGCCTCGACGGCGGTGACCCGCGAGGTCGCGAGGTCGACGACGGGCTGGTACTCGACGGCGAACTGCTTCTCCTGGAGGGCGCGCTGCAGATCGGCCGCGAGTTCGAGGCGGCGTACGACGTCGGCGTGCATGTGCGCGGCGAAGACCTCGACTCGCCGCCCGCCCAGTTCCTTGGCCCGGGACATCGCGACGTCGGCGTTCCGCAGGAGGTCTCCGGCGGGCACGCCGTCCTCGGCGAAGGCGACGCCGACGCTGGCGGTCAGCGGCATGTCCCGGTCGGCGACGCGGAACGGCTCGGAGGAGACCGCGCGGACGAGCCGCTCGGCCAGGTCGATCGCGGTCTGGGCGTCCGTGCTGCTGGAGGCGCCGCCCCCGACCAGCACGGCGAACTCGTCGCCGCCCCATCGGGCCAGCGTGTCGTCGGCGCGTACGGCGGCGCGCAACCGGCGGGCCGCCTGGCCGAGAAGGTAGTCGCCGCTGGCATGGCCGACGGAGTCGTTGACCCCGGTGAACCCGTCGAGGTCCAGGAAGATCACGGCGGTGCGGCCGCCGTTCGGCCGGGCGAGGACCTCCCGGGCACGCTCCTCGAAGTACGCCCGGTTGGGCAGCCCGGTGATCCCGTCGTGGAAGGTGAGGTGGGTCACCTGGTTGCGCAGGGCCACCTGGTCGCTGACGTCGCGGACCGTGACCAGGACGAGGTCCTCTTTACGCAGGTGCCGGGTGGCGACCGACTCGGTGGGCCGCCAGGTGCCGTCCGACGCGCGGACCCGGCAGGCGACCCGGCAGGTCTCGTGGCGTTCCAGGGCGTCGCCGTCGTTGTCGAGCCGCCGGAGCAGCGCCTGGACGCCGGGCACGTCCTCGGGGTGGAGGTAGTCGACCAGGGGACGGCCGACGAGGTCGGCGGGACGGTAGCCGAACGTCGTCTGGACGCTGGAGCCGATCTCGCGCATCTCGCCGTCGTGGTCACACAGCAGCACGACGTCCCCGGTGTTCTCGGCGAGCCGGCGCAGTTGCCGCTCTCCGACGTCCACCAGACGGCGCATCCCCGCCGCCTCGATCAGGAGCAGGAGCAGCCGTCCGATGAGCACGAGGACGATGGCGACGCAGAGGCCGGGAAGGACCTGGTCCCGGCCGCCGGTGTACGCGTGGAACGCCACGGCCACCGTGGCGACGGCGACGAGGAGGAGAGGGATGACGGCCGTCACGACGGCGGGCAGCGGCCGCCGTCGCGGACGCGCCTCCACCCATGGAGCGGCGGCGAGGATCAGGAACGCGGCGGGGGCCACCAGGGTCACGGCCAGCGGCGGCGTGTCGCCGTCCAGCCTGGCGACGGCCGTCGCGAACTCCGCGACCGTGATCGCGCCGAGCACGCCGACCCCCGCCAGGCCGACCGACCGGTCGGCGGACCTGGACGCGATGACGGCGGGTGCCACGGCGCAGGCGGTCAGCAGGCAGACGACGGGCAGCGCCAGCGTGGAGAGGATCGTGGTGGCGCCGTCCACTTCGAGGAAGATCGGCCCGAGGAACCACACCCAGGCCACCGTGAAGATCGACGCGGCGGCGAGGAAGGCGTCCGTGGCCTGTCTGACCACACCCCTGCTGTACGGAGGGGGTTTGGCCGTGAAACCACACCCGATCATCAGAAGTAACGAGCTGACGAGGAGCAGCAGGTCGGCGAAGGTCAGCACGTAGGGCGTGCCGTCGGCGACCGGTCGCAGCCCGATGCCGACCAGCCAGGTCACGGAACCCGCCTCCAGCCAGCGCCAGGCCGCGGCCCGCCGCCGCTGTCCCGGCGCGACCCGCGTGGCGGCCAGCACGAGCGAGATCACGGCGAACAGCCCGGTGACGACCCCCGCCACCGCGACCACCACCGAGGACGCGCCTCCGGCGATGAGGACGCCCGCGATCGCCGCCGCGCCGAGCCCGGACGCGGCGGCGAGCGGGACCCTGGGGTCACGCCTGCGGATCACGCAGTCCCTCCCGCCATCGACTCGGCTTAGCTCTCCCTGTCACGAGGCCAGTTTGCGCAGGACATTCGATCGGCGCGACGACAACCGCCGAGTCGTCACCGATCCGATAACCAGCTGCGCGATGTGCTCACCGTACGGACCACAGGTCACGGGGCAGCCACTTTCCGGAATCCTTCGCGGGTCAGTAGAGCCCTGTGATGACGTTTTTAAGGGGTTCGCCGGACATGTACCGCGCGATCTGGTCATGGATCAGCTTCCGGGTCCGGCGTACGGACGCGGGGGTGCTACCCGCCACATGCGGGGTGATGAAGACGCCGGGCGCGGTCCACAGCGGGTGGTCCCGAGGGAGCGGTTCCGGGGCGGTGACGTCGAGTGCGGCACGCAGCCGCTCCTTCTGCAGTTCGGCGAGGAGCGCGTCGGTGTCCACGACGGAGCCGCGCGCGGCGTTCACCAACACCGCGCCGTCCTTCATGCGGGCGAGGAACCGGGCGTCGACCATGCCCGCCGTGTCGGCCGTGGCCGGAACGAGCAGCACGACGACGTCCGCGTCCGGCAGCAGGTCGGGCAGCTCGTCCTGGCCGTGCACGTCGCCTCGCGCGGTCCTGGCGACCCGGACGATCTCCACCTCGAATCCGGACAGGCGGCGTTCCAGTGCCTCGCCGATCGAGCCGTACCCGACGATGAGGACGGTCGCGTCGGCCAGTACCCCGGTGTAGTGACGCGCCCAGGTGCCGCGGGCCTGGGCGGCGGCGAACTCGGGGAAGTCCCGCAGCACCGCGATCATCGCGCCCACGGCCCATTCGGCGGTCCCCGCGTCGTGGACGCCCCGGGCGTTGCACAGGGTCACGTGGTCGGCCAGGTACGGCCGGTACGGGTCCACGCCGGCGGTCACGGTCTGGATCAGGCGGAGCGCGGACATCCTCGCCATCAGGCCGGGGGTGTCCGCCGCCGGCACGAGTGGTGGGACCCAGACCTCCACCTCGTCGATCCCGGCGGGCAACGGTCCGGTGCCGTCGTAAACCACGCACTCCAGTCCCGGCAGGCCGGCCAGCCCGTCGGCGATGTCCTCCGTCGCGACCCAGATCTTCACGGGACCAACCTAAAGGAACCCGTCGTTCCGGGCACCACTATGGGTACGGAGGAGGTCGCGATGATGGGCCGTACGGGACTGGCGGTGCTGCTGGCCGCCGCGCTGTTGGGATGCGCTCCGGCGACGGAGACGAGAGACGGGTCAGCAGGCGGGGCGGGAGGCGTGGCTGGAGGCGTGGCTGGAGGCGGGCCCGCCCCGGAGCCTCCGGTGGGGACGACGCCGACACGACCGCCGGGCACGCCGCGGACGCTGGTCGAGGGGCTGGCGGTGCCGTGGGCGATCGCGTTCCTGCCCGGAGGGGACGCGCTGATCACCGAGCGGGATTCGGCCCGACTGCTCAGGGTCACGCCCCAGGGGCGAAGCAGCGAGGTGGGCGTGATCGACGGAGTGTCCGCCCAGGGCGAGGGCGGCCTGCTCGGCGTGGCCGTCTCCCCGGCGTACTCCACCGATCATTTCGTCTTCGTCTATTTCACGGCGAACGACGACAACCGGGTGGTCCGGTATCGCTACGACGGCGGCCTCTCCGCCCCCACCCCGATCGTGACCGGCATCCCGAAGGGGGGCATCCACAACGGCGGGCGGCTGGAGTTCGGCCCCGACGGCTACCTGTACGCCTCCACCGGTGAGACCGGCCAGGAAGGGCTCGCCCAGGACAAGGACTCTCTCGGCGGCAAGATCCTGCGCATGACCGCCGATGGCCGGCCCGCGCCCGGAAACCCGTTCGGGACGCTCGTGTGGACCTACGGCCACCGCAACGTCCAGGGCATGGCCTGGGACCCCCGGGGACGCATGTACGCCACCGAGTTCGGCCAGGACACCTGGGACGAGCTCAACCTGATCGAGAAGGGCCACAACTACGGCTGGCCGGTGGTCGAGGGCTTCGGCGGCAAGGGCCGGTTCACCGACCCGCTGCTCACCTGGCGCCCCGCAGAGGCGTCACCGTCCGGCCTCGCGTACGCGGGCGGCTCGTTGTGGGCGGTGGCGCTGCGCGGGCAGCGGCTGTGGCAGATCCCCCTCTCCGAGGACGGCGCCGTCCGCCGGCCGGTCGCCCGCTTCACCAGGGAGTACGGCAGGCTGAGGGCGATCACCACGGCGCCCGGCGGGAGCCTGTGGATGGGCACCAGCAACAGGGACGGTCGCGGCTCTCCGCGTCCCGGTGACGACCGCGTCCTGGTGGTGCCGGTCCGCTGAGACGCGTCTCAGCCCGTCAGAGGCACAGAACCCGAGGCACAGAGCTTGGGTTCAAGGGGTCGTCGCAACGCTGCCTCGTCGGAGCGGTGGTAGGTGATCGTCGAGGGCTTCGGCTGGGGTTCTCCAGCCGAGCGTCGAACGCGTCTCAGTCATTCGAGGCGCAGATGACCGACGCCTCGGGCTCGTAGGTGGTCGTGAACGTCTGGCGGCTCGCCACCTTGTCACCCTGGCGCAACGTCCGGGTGACCTCGACCGTGAAGCCCGCCTGGCCGATCACGGGCACGCACCCCGGACCGCTCGCCGTACGGACCGTGGGGTTGACCTGCCGGGTACGCACCGGATCGGTGAGCTCGACCTCGAACCGCTTGGTGCTCCAGAGCTCGACGGTCACCGCGGTGTCGCCGGCGGAGGTCCGCACCAGCACCCCGTAGGGCGAGTCGTTCTTCCACTGCAGATCCGGGCCGGGATAGGAGATCGCCGCCTCCATGCCCAGGGGGTACTGCCGGATGTAGTGGTCGTACGGAGTGTGCTCCACGTCCTCCATGCCGGCGCGCATGGCGGCGTTGAACATCGTGGTCGCGAACTGCGAGATGCCCGCCACGTCGGCTCCGGCCTTTCCGCGGATCAGCGTGGAGGCCGCTCCGCCGACGTATCCCGCGGACGGCTCCCTGCGCCCGATGAACTGGTTGAGCGAGAACGTCTCCCCCGGCGCGACCAGATGGCCGTCGAGTGCACGCGCCACAGTCTTGATGTTGGTGACGCGCGGCAGGCAGCACGCGAACTCGGTGGTGAATCGGCCCACCTCCTCGGTGATGCCCATCCGCTGTGCCTCGTCATCGGTCACGGCCGGCCGCCCGGCGGTCAGGTGGACCCGGGCCGTACGGCTTCCCGAGGTGATCGCCTTGACGACGTCCTCCGACAGGCGCTCGGTGTCCAGCACGTGACCGGCCTTCGCTCGCACGAGGGTGGGCTTGCCTCCGGTGACCGTGAACGTGGCGTCGCGGGGCAGCTGCCGGGGGTCCATGAGCCGGTCCTCAAGGCCGGCCAGTGCCTCCGCCGCGTCGAAGACGGGCCGCAGGTCGTGCTGCCCGTCCGCGGTGAACGTGAGATTCGCCGCGAGGAGCTCCGGCGAGATCCGCACCGAACCCGTCCCGCTCGTCACGGTGATCGGTCCGGCGACGGCGCGTTTGGCCCACGCGAGCGCGCGCCGCACCTCCGCCCGGCTCACCAGCGGTTCGTCGGTCCGCGTGGTGACCTCCACCATCGCGTCGGGACTGAGATACGCCCGCTGGATGTCGGCGGCGACCTTGGCGTGATCGATCGCTCGTCCGGCCCGCGGATAGGTCGGGACCGGCGTCAGCCCACGGAAGTCGACGTCGCCCTCCTGGGCGGAAGTGGCGAAGACCGCCGTCACGTTCCTGGCCACGGCGACCTCCAGCCTCGCCTTGTCGACCGTGACCTTCGGGGGGATCTCGTGGCCGCTCGTCAGGGCCTTCCAGACCGCGGTGGGACCCGGGAACCCCTCCGACACCTGCCGGACCGTCGCCTCCGCGTCGAGGGAGAGACCGGCCTGTTCGGGGTTCACCGAGGCACGCTCCATGCCCTGCTTCACGATCACCGGAGTGCGCGCCAGGCCGGACAGCCTCTTCTGCAGGGTCCGTACGGCCTCCGCCTCCGTCTGGCCCCCGATGTCGACGCCCAGCACCGTGGTGCCGGGCAGGACCCGGCCCGCCATGACCGCGGCGGGCACCAGATAGGCGAGCAGCGCCAGCACGAGCAGCACCGGCAGGCCGAACCTGAGGAGTCGTCCGCGCGGCTCCGGCTCCGGCTCGATGACAGGTGGCGGTTCCTGGCGGGCTTGGCGATCGGCCACCGGCCAGGGTTCGACCGCCGGAGGCGCGGCGGGCGGCAGCACGTTCGGTCCCTGCCCCGTGGAGGCGGGAGACGCCAGGTGCCCGGCGCCGAGAATGTCGGCGGAGACTCCCGGGGGCAATGCCCCCGAAGCGGGCCGTACGGGATGCTTCCTGGGCGAATCAGGCGGAGATCCCGCCGCGAACGCATCCGTCGGCGGGTCGATGGACGCTTCCGCGTTCCGCACGCCTAAGTCTCCTCCGGCTCAGGGGCATCTCCGCTCAGTTAACCCTAAAGCACCCCCTTCTGGATATGCCGGAAATCAGGCGACACAAGGCTTTTGGCTTTGCAGAGCTCGGCGGCTCGGGGTGCCCCTGAGGCGGTGATCTTCCTCGTCGCCCGGGACTCGTGCCTCGCCCGCTCGTTCCTCGTCAGACCACCGCCGTGCCCCGCGCGCACCGGCTGAGCACGTCGCGTCGCGTCCCTCGTCGGTTACTTCCCCGCCGCGTCCCGAGCGGGCCGCGGCGGGGAGACCATGGGGGTCAGGAGACGCCGAGCTTCTCCAGGATGAGCTCGCGCGCGCGGGCGGCGTCGGCCTTGCCACGGCTGGCCTTCATGACCCCACCGACCAGGGCGCCCACCGCGGCGACCTTGCCGGAACGGACCTTGTCCGCCGCGTCGGAGTTGTCCGCGAGGACCTTGTCGATGATCGCCGACAGCTCGCCCTCGTCGTTGACGATCTGGAGACCGCGCTTCTCGACGACGTCGTCCGGGGTGCCCTCGCCGGCGAGCACGCCTTCGAGCACCTGCCGGGCCAGCTTGTCGTTCAACGCGCCCGACGCGACCAACTCGGTCACTCGCGCCACGTCGCCGGGCGTGATGGACAGCTCGGCGAGAGCCGTACCTGCCTCGTTGGCCCTGCGGGCCAGCTCACCCATCCACCACTTGCGGGCGTCGGCGGCGGGAGCCCCGGCCGCGACCGTCGCCTCGACCAGGTCGATCGCGTCGGCGTTGTGCATCGCCTCCATGTCCAGGTCGGACACGCCCCACTCCTGCTTGAGCCGGGCCCGCCGCACGGACGGCAGCTCGGGCAGGGCAGCCTTGAGCGAGGCGACCCAGTCGAGGTCGGGAGCGATCGGCAGCAGGTCGGGCTCCGGGAAGTAGCGGTAGTCCTGCGCCTCCTCCTTGGACCGGCCGGACGTGGTCCGCCCCGTGTCCTCGTGGAAGTGCCGGGTCTCCTGGATGATCCGGCCGCCGTCGGCGAGGATCGCCGCCTGGCGCTCGATCTCGCCCCGGACCGCGCGCTCGACGCTGCGCAGCGAGTTGACGTTCTTGGTCTCGGTCCGGGTGCCCCACTCGGCGGAGCCGCGCGGCATCAGCGAGACGTTGACGTCGCACCGCATGGAGCCCTCCTCCATGCGGACGTCCGACACGCCGAGCGAGCGCATGACCTCCCGCAGCTCCGTCGCGTACGCGCGGGCGACCTCGGGGGCCATCGCGTCGGTCCCGGCGATCGGCTTGGTGACGATCTCCACCAGCGGGATGCCGGCCCGGTTGTAGTCGACGATCGAGTAGTCGGCGCCGTGAATGCGACCGGTGGCACCGCCGACGTGGGTCGACTTACCGGTGTCCTCCTCCAGGTGGACCCGCTCGATCTCGATCCGCACGGTCCGCCCGTCGACCACGACGTCGAGGTAACCGTCGGTGCACAGCGGCTCGTCGTACTGGCTGATCTGGTAGTTCTTCGGCATGTCCGGATAGAAGTAGTTCTTCCGGGCGAACCTGCACCACTCGGCGATCGAGCAGTTCAGCGCGAGACCGATCCGGATCGTCGACTCGATCGCCTCGGCGTTGGCGACCGGCAGCGAACCGGGCAGCGCCAGGCAGACCGGGCAGACCTGCGTGTTCGGCGCCGCACCGAACTCGGTCGGGCAGCCGCAGAACATCTTCGACGCGGTGCCGAGCTCGACGTGCGTCTCCAGCCCCAGCACCGGCTCGAAGCGCTCCAGCGCCTCGTCGTACGGCATGAGCGTCTCAGTGCTCACAGGTGTCTCACCACTTTTCATATATCCGCGAATGTCAGCACAACGGGATACACACCCGTCAGTTTCACGCCGTCAGCCATAACGGAAACCCAGCCGATCCACAGCCTTCGCCATCGACGTCCACTCCCCGAACGCGTGAGGTGACCGGCTCCCGGCCGGCGCGGAAGCGCTCGATCTCACTTTCTGTGACGAGCACGGACTCGTCAGCCGGGCGCTGGTTGGGCCCGGCGGGCTCGACCAGCCTCGGTTCGTGAACCGTCCCCACGCCGGCGGACAAGCCCCACGGCGTCCCCGCGTACGGCGTCTACCGCGTCGTACAGATCGCCACGGGCCCGCATGGAGACGGAAGGGAGAGCGTCGAAGAGCCTGGACGTGCCGCTGGCGTCGGTGCCGATGAGAGCGAGGAACGGCGGCGCGTCGAGGGCGCAGTCCGCGAAGGACTTGAAGCCGTCGATCTCGATGCGGGTGATCACGCCGCCGTTCCTCCTCTCTGATGTGCGGGCGCCCTGCCCTCTGGAGTGCGGGTCGCCCTCTAGAGTGCGGGCGCCTTGGCCAGGAGCGGGCCGCCCCAGCGGTCCTCCAGCGCCCTCTCCAGCGCGGCGCCGACCCGGTAGCAGCGGTCGTCCCCGAGCACCGGAGCCATGATCTGCAGGCCGACCGGCAGGCCGTCCTCGTCGGCGAGACCGCAGGGCACGGAGATCGCCGCGTTGCCGGCGAGGTTGGTCGGGATCGTGCACAGGTCGGCGAGGTACATCGCCACCGGGTCGTCGGCCCGCTCGCCGATCGGGAACGCCGTGGTCGGCGTCGTCGGCGAGACCAGCACGTCCACCTGGTGGAAGGCCGCGTCGAAGTCCCGCGAGATCAGGGTGCGGACCTTCTGCGCCTGCCCGTAGTAGGCGTCGTAGTAGCCCGACGACAGGGCGTAGGTGCCCAGCATGATGCGCCGCTTGACCTCGGGCCCGAACCCGGCCGCCCGGGTCAGCGCCATGACCTCCTCGGCACTGCGGGTGCCGTCGTCGCCGACGCGCAGGCCGTACCGCATGGCGTCGAAGCGGGCCAGGTTGGACGAGCACTCCGACGGCGCGATCAGGTAGTACGCCGGAAGCGCGTAGGCGAACGACGGGCAGGAGACCTCGACGACCTTGGCGCCGAGGGACTCGAGCAGGTCGACCGCCTCGCGGAACCGGGCGAGCACGCCCGGCTGGTAGCCCTCGCCGCCGAACTCCTTGACCACGCCGACGCGCAGGCCCGCGATGTCGGCCTGCCTGGCGGCCTCCACGACGGCCGGCACCTCGGCGTGGATGGAGGTCGAGTCCATCACGTCGTGACCGGAGAACGCCTCGTGGAGCAGCGCCGCGTCCAGCACGTTGCGCGCGAAGGGGCCGGGTGTGTCCAGGGACGACGCGAACGCGATCACGCCGTAACGGGACGAGCCGCCGTAGGTCGGCTTCATGCCCACGATGCCGGTGACCGCCGCCGGCTGGCGGATCGAGCCGCCGGTGTCCGTGCCGGTCGACAGGGGCGCCTCGTACGCGGCGACCGCGGCGGAAGCGCCGCCCGACGACCCACCGGGGATCCGGGAGAGGTCCCAGGGGTTGTGCGTCGGCCCGTACGCGGAGTTCTCCGTGGAGGACCCCATGGCGAACTCGTCGAGGTTGGTCTTGCCCAGGATCACCAGCCCGGCCTCGCGCAGGCGGCTCGTCACCGTCGCGTCGTACGGCGGGATCCAGCCTTCGAGGATCTTGGAGCCGGCCGTGGTGGGCATGTCCTTGGTGGTGAAGACGTCCTTGTGCGCGACCGGCACACCCGCGAGAGGGCCGAGCTTCTCGCCACGGGCGATCCGCTCGTCCACCGCGCGCGCCTGCGCGAGCACGGTCTCCGCGTTCACGTGCAGGAACGCGTTGACCTTGGGTTCGACCTCGGCGATGCGGTCCAGATGGGCCTGGGCGACCTCGGCGGCGGAGACCTCGCGTCCGGCGATCAGCTCACCCAGCTCTGCGGCAGTCTTGCGGTGCAGCTCTGTCATGCCTCCTCCCCCAGGATCCGGGGAACGCGGAAACGGTCGTCCTCCACGGCGGGCGCGCCGGAAAGTGCCTGCTCTGGCGTCAGGCTCCGCCGTACCTCGTCGGGACGGAAGACATTGGTCAACGGGAGCGCGTGCGAGGACGCGGGGATGTCGTCGGCGGCGACCTCGGCGACGCGGGCCACCGCGCCGACGATCTGGTCGAGTTGGGCGGCGAAGTGGTCGAGCTCCTCGTCGGCCAGCGCCAGCCTGGACAGCCGTGCGAGGTGAGCGACCTCGTCGCGGGTTATGGCGGACATGAGTCGTCGAACCCGTTTCTGGATGGAGAGTGGACACTGCCATCCTAGGGCTCGTCACCAAGCGTGCCCGACGTTATCCACCGCCGGGCGCGAGCCGTCGTCCCCTCGGGACGTCGCCCCCGCCGCCGCGCCGACGGCCCCTTTACCCGCGGTTGGTCAGCCGCCGGGCGCCAGCCGTACGACGTCCTTGGGACGGGCGGTGAACGCGGGACTGAGCCGGGCGCGGAGCCACGTCGTCGCCTCGTCGGCGGGCATGGGCTCGGCGAGCCACCAGCCCTGACCGGCGTGACACCCCATGTCGCGCAGCCGCGAGGCGATGTCACCGGACTCGACGCCCTCCGCGACCGACCTGAGCCCGAGCGAGCGGACCAGGTCGATGATCGAACGCACGATCCGCTCGTCGTCGGCCGACTCCCCCAGCCTCCGCACGAAGGACCCGTCGATCTTGACCTCGGACACGGGCAGGCGCTGGAGCCGGACCAGGGATGAATAGCCGGTGCCGAAATCGTCGAGGGCGAGCTGCACGCCCAGCCCCGCGAGCGTGCGGATCGTGTCGGCGGTGTACGCCTGATCGGTCATCAGGATGCGTTCCGTGACCTCCAGGCTGATCGCCTCCGCGGGAAGGTCGAGTCTCTCCAGCCCCGCCTCGAGCTGGTCGGGGAGCCCCGAGTCGAGCAGATCCCGCGCGGAAACGTTTACCGAGATCGGGACGTCCACACCGGCGTGCCACCACTCGGCCGCCTGTCCGAGCGCCTGATCGATGACGTGCCTGGTGAGCTCGCGCATGAGATAGGACTGCTCGGCCAGCGGGACGAACTCCCCGGGAGAGATCGGGCCGCGCACCGGATGCCACCAGCGCAGCAGCGCCTCCACCCCCTCGACCCGGCCGTCGTCGAGGCTGACCTTGGGCTGGTAGTGCAGCTCCAGCCCGCCGGTGTCGATCGCCCGCCGGAGGTCGCCGAGCAGGCTCAGCCGTTCCGGCGAGTTGCGGTCCTTGTCGGCGAGGTAGAACTCGACGCCGGTACGGCCCTCCTTGGCGAGGTACATGGCGACGTCGGAGCGCTGGAGCAGCAGCTCGAAGTCCGGCGCGTCGTCGGGGAAGAGCGCGATGCCGATCGAGGCGTCCAGGTCGAAGGTCATGCCTTCGAGGCGTACGGGCTCGGTGAGCGCCACGCGCAGCCGTGAGGCGACCTCCTTGGCCGCGTGGGCGTCCCGGATGGACGGCAGCAGCACGGCGAACTCGTCACCGCCGAGCCGGGCGACGACGTCACCCGGGCGGACGCTGTGCGTGAGCCGGTGCGCCACGATCTGCAGCAGACGGTCGCCCACGGGATGACCGAGCGTGTCGTTGACCTCCTTGAAGCGGTCGAGGTCGAGCAGCAGCAGGCCGACCCGCTCCTGCCCGCGGGCCTCGGCCAGCGCCTCCTCGGTCCGCAGGATCAGCATCTTGCGGTTGGGCAGCCCGGTCAGGCCGTCGTGCATGGCCTGATGGTCGCGGCGCATCGACAGTGTGGCGGTGAAGTAGACCGCGGCCAGGGGCGCCACGAACAGCGGCACCAGCGCCGGAGAGTGGGCCATGACCACCACGACCAGCGGCGCCAGTCCGAGAAGGGCGCCGTACACGAGGGCCTGCGGCCCGATGGACGCCCGGATCACCCGGAGCACGGGCCGCCGCTCGTGCAGGGCGACGGCGGCGGAGACGAGGAAGCCGCGCACCGCGAAGTAGGCGAGGCCGGAAAGGACGATCGCGGGGATGTCCTCGCCCCGCGGAGTCCAGGGCACAAGGGGAGTCGGATGGACGCCGAACAGGCCCAGCATCACCGCCGCGGCCGTGCACGCGAGGGTCACCTGGGCGATGTTGAACGCCACCCGGTGCCAGGCCCTGCGGTTGACCAGCCCGCTCACTATCACCGCGACCGCCTGGAGCAGCGCCGCCATCGGCAACCCGTGGTGCATGAGGACGGCGAAGGTGAACATCGTGGACGTGGGGGTGCCCCCGACCAGTGCCGACGAGCTCACCATGACGGGCCGCAACTCTCCGAGCACCACCAGGACGGCCAGCATCCAGAACAGCGGTGTGCGCCCGATCTGGCCCAGCTCGTCCATGCCGAGCCGTACCTGGGCCACGACCAGCGCGGTGCAGCCGACGGCGATGACGCCGGCGAGATAGCTCCACAGCGGCGAACCCGGGCGGGGACCGGTGTCGCGGGTGTCGGCCGGGTAGGCGGACGCCGGCGCCGGACCACGACCCCCGGACGGGGAGTTCACGGGCGACGACATGCCGACCGGGACGCGGATGCGAGAAGACGGCATCGCGGAAGCCGGCACGCGATTGCGGGAAGCTGCAGTCATCGGTAACAAACCCCCCAAGAGGCCACTATGGGAGGGTACGACCTCTGGGCCACTTCGCGAAACCGATTGGGCACGTTCCGTTACTTCGGATTTCTAGCATTTCGTCGCCTGGCGTCACGTCAACCAGGAGATGTACCGGCTTGCGGGTGAATGTTTCACGTCACTTACGAGCAAGGGTGCCCGACTGCCTGGCCCTTTCATGTTGGGAATCCCGCCTAATCGCATGAGGGCTTCCGCTGCCGCCCCGTCCCGCGCTTACGATCCGCAAGACTTATGGGAGCGCTCCCACAATCTGGGATGGAGTAGTCATGTCTCGTAAAAGACCCGTGATGGCGGCCGTGCTCGCCGCGGCCGCGACCATCGGGGTGGGGGCCGCCGTCTTCACCTCGTCCGCCGCCCAGGCCGCCGACTCCGCGTTCTACGTGGACCCGCAGACCAGCGCGGCCAAGTGGGTGGCGGCCAATCCCGGCGACAGCCGTACGGCGGTGATCAGGGACCGGGTCGCGGCCGTCCCTCAGGGCCGCTGGTTCGCCTCGTACAACCCGTCGACCGTACGCGCCGAGGTGGACGGCTACGTCGGCGCCGCCGCGACGGCCGGGAAGATCCCGATCATGGTCGTGTACGACATGCCCAACCGCGACTGCGGCGGGGCGAGCGCCGGCGGCGCCCCCGACCACACGGCGTACCGCGCGTGGATCGACCAGATCGCGGCCGGACTCGGCGGCCGCCCCGCGACCATCATCCTGGAGCCGGACGCGCTCGCGATCATGTCCAACTGCATGAGCGGCTCGCAGCAGGCCGAGGTCAAGGCGTCCATGGCGTACGCCGGAAAGAAGTTCAAGGCGACGTCCTCCCAGGTCAAGGTGTACTTCGACGGCGGGCACGACGCCTGGCTCTCCGCCTCGGAGCTCGCGTCCCGCCTGAACGGCGCGGAGGTCGGCAGCAGCGCGGACGGCATCGCGCTCAACGTCTCCAACTACCGGTCGAGCCCGGGACTGGTGAGCTACGCCAAGAGCGTCATCGCGGCGACCGGCGTGTCCGGCCTGAAGGCGGTCATCGACACCAGCCGCAACGGCAACGGCCCCAGCGGCAGCGAGTGGTGCGACCCGGGCGGACGGGCCACCGGCACGTGGAGCACGACCAACACCGGTGACTCGGCGGTCGCCGCCTACCTCTGGGTCAAGCCCCCGGGTGAGGCGGACGGGTGCATCGCCTCCGCGGGCCAGTTCGTGCCGCAGCGGGCGTACGACCTCGCCGTCGCCGCGCCGCCTCCCACGACGGGCCCGAGCGGCTCGCCGAGCGCCTCACCCAGCGCCTCACCCAGCGCCTCACCCAGCCCGAGTGCGTCGCCCAGCGCCTCACCCAGCTCCTCGCCCAGCCCGAGCGCGAGCCCGAGCACCCCGCCCAGCGGCGCGTCGTGCACGGCGACGTACACGGTGACCAACCAGTGGCAGGGCGGCTTCCAGGGCGAGGTCGCGGTGAAGAACACCGGCCTCGCGGCGATCAGCGGGTGGAAGGTCACCTGGACGTACGCCAACGGCCAGTCGATCAGCCAGCTGTGGAACGGCTCGCCGTCCTACAGCGGCTCGAACATCACCGTGATGAACCTGAACTGGAACGGCGCTCTCGCCGCGAACGCCGCGACGACCTTCGGCTTCACCGGCAACTGGTCCGGCACCAACGGCGTCCCCTCGGTCACCTGCACCGCGAGCTGACCCGCCGCCTCACCGACCCGTACGGCTCGCGCCCCGGCCGCACCCCAGGCGCGAGCCGTACGCATCCCGTCCTCCCCCATCTCACGGACGAACGGTCATCCCTCGCCGCGCGCGGCCACGGCCTCGGCGGCATCGGGGCCCTGCTCCAGCAAAACCTGGAAGCCCTGATCGTCGAGGATCGGCACGCCGAGCTTCACCGCCTTGTCGTACTTGGAGCCGGGATTCTCGCCCACCACCACGAAACTGGTCTTCTTGGAGACCGATGCGGTGACCTTCCCGCCCCGGCTGGTGATGGCCTCGCCCGCCTCGTCGCGGGTGAACCCGGCGAGCGTGCCCGTCACCACGAACGCCAGGCCCTCGAGCGTCTGTGGCCCCTGGTCGGCCGGAGGCTCGTCGGCCATCCGCACCCCCGCGGCCTTCCACCTGTCGACGATCTCGCGATGCCAGTCGACCGCGAACCAGTCCTTGATCGCCGCGGCGACTCGGGGGCCGATGCCCTCGACGGCGGCGAGTTCCTCCTCCGATGCGCTCGCGATGGCCTCCAGCGACCGGAACTCATCCGCGAGGGCACGCGCGGTCGGCGGGCCGATGTGGCGGATGGAGAGCGCGACGAGAACCCGCCAGAGCGGCTGCTCCTTGGCCCGCTCCAGCTCCTCCAGCATCTTCTCGGCGTTCTTGCTCGGCGCACCGGACACCGTGGCGAAGAAGGAGACCTCCTTGGGCTCTCCGGTCTCCGGATCGACCTTGGGCAGCCCCGTGTCGGGATCGCGGACCACCGACTTGATCGGCAGCAGCCGCTCCACGGTGAGATCGAACAGGTCGGCCTCGGTGCGCACCGGGGGTTCCTGCGGAGGGATCGGCTGGGTGAGCGCGGTGGCCGCGACGTATCCCAGCCCCTCGATGTCGAACGCGTTGCGCCCGGCGGCGAAGAAGATCCGCTCACGGAGCTGGGCCGGGCAGGTGCGGGCGTTGGGGCAGCGCAGGTCGGCGTCGCCCTCCCGCTCGTAGGCGAGCTCGGTATCGCACTCCGGGCAGTGCGTCGGCATGACGAACGCGCGCTCACCGCCGCCGCGCAGATCCACCACCGGACCGACGATCTCCGGGATGACGTCGCCCGCCTTGCGCAACACCACGGTGTCCCCGATGAGGACTCCCTTGCGGGCCACCTCGGACGCGTTGTGCAGGGTGGCCCGCTCGACCGTGGACCCGGCGACCACCACGGGCTCCATCACGCCGTACGGCGTCACGCGACCGGTGCGCCCGACGCCCACCTGGATGTCGCGGAGCTTGGTGGTCACCTCCTCCGGCGGGTACTTGAACGCGATCGCCCACCGAGGCGACTTGCTGGTGGAGCCGAGCTCCCGCTGCACCGCGACCCGATCGACCTTGACCACCACGCCGTCGATCTCGTACTCGGGGTCGTGCCGGTGCTCCTCGTAGTACTTGACGAACTCGCGGATCTCGTCGAGGCCGTGGACCACCCGGTATCGGTCGCTGACCGGGAGCCCGAGGCTCTTCAGCCGGTCGTACATATTGGACTGGGTGACCGGCGGCTCGGCGCCCTCCCACTTGCCGACGCCGTGAACGATCATCCGCAACGGGCGCTGGGCGGTGACCCGGGGGTCCTTCTGCCGCAGCGAGCCCGCGGCGGAGTTGCGCGGGTTGGCGAACGGCGCTTTCCCCGCGTCCATGAGCTGCTCGTTGAGCCGGCGGAACCCCTCGACCGGCAGGAACACCTCGCCGCGCACCTCGACCAGATCGGGCACGTCATCGCCGGTCAGCCGGTGCGGCACGCCCCGCACGGTGCGCACGTTGGGCGTCACGTCCTCGCCGGTGCGGCCGTCTCCCCGGGTGGCGGCCCGGACCAGGCGTCCCTTCTCGTACAGCAGCGCGACCGCGAGGCCGTCGATCTTGAGCTCGCACAGGTACGGCGCGGGATCGGTCTCGGCCAGCCGCTCGGCCCGGGCCTGCCAGGCGGTGAGCTCGTCGTCGTCGAACGCGTTGTCCAGGCTCTCCATGCGCTGAAGGTGTTCGACGGCGGCGAACTCGGTCGATATCGGCGCCCCGACCTTCTGCGTGGGCGAGTCGGGCGTACGCAGATCAGGATGCTCCTGCTCCAGCTCCCTGAGCTCCCGCATCCACCCGTCGTACTGAGCGTCGCTGACCGTCGGCGAGTCGAGCACGTGGTAACGCCAGTTGGCCTCCTCGGCCAGCTCGGCCAGCTCCGCGTGCCGCTCCCGCGCCGCCGCCGGCGCGCCCTCGACCTCGGCGTCCATGCGAACTCCCCTCATCACCGGCCCCTGGGAAGAACGCTACGGGAGGTGGGGAGTGCCCGCGCCTCCCCCGAGGGCGCTCTTCCGGGGGCGTCGTCCCTCATAGAGTGCCACCGGCCACCGACATTTTCGCCGGTCAGCGGGGCTCGCACGGCATGGGGACGCACGCCACGGGGAGGCGCGGGACGAGGGGTACGGCGTCCCAGGCAGCGGGCCGGGCGAGGGGACGCACGCGGTGAGGGCGAGCCGAGCGAGGGAACGCTCGGCTCATCCGCCCTGACTCCAGACGCCCTCCCAGCCGGAGCATCTGCCGGTGATCCGGGTGGACGTGCCACGGCAGACCTTGGCCTCGGCCGAGAGCATGTACCCGGTGTTCACGCTGAACGCGCGCGGCGTCGACTGCGAGCAGTTCTTGAACGTGGCCGTGCGATACCTCCCGTGGTCCGTCAACCACTTGATCTTCACCCACGAGCAGGTACGGGCGCCGCCCGCGTCGTACAGATCGCCGGACACGCGTAGCCCCGAACTCGTGGACCGGATCTTTCCGGTCGCCCACCCCTTGTAGTCGGTCGAGGCCGTCGGGCCCCAGTGCCAGGTTTCCGCCGCGTAGGTACTTGACGCCGACGCCGACGCCGTGAAGGCCGGAACGACGATGCCCGCGCCCAGAGTGACGGTGGCGGTGAGCCCCAGCAGAACGCGAAGACCGCTGCGCATGACTTTCTCCCGAATATGCGACGGATGTGCACACCAAGAGATAGGCGAGCGTTCTTGCACGCGACTTGAAGACGGCTATTCTCCCGGATCCTCGCGCAGCACGCGGGCCGCCTTCGCGCAGGTGGCGAGCGCCACGCGCGCGTAGGCCGGGGACGCTCCCGCCAGCCCGCACGCGGGAGTGAGCACGACCTGCCGGGCGAGCCGCGCCGGGGCGAACCCGAGCCGTCGCCACAGCTCGGTCGCGGGCCTGGCAACCACGCCGATGTCCGGCAGCCGCGAGTCGGTCCCGGGGACGACGCCGAGCAGGAACGCCATGCCCGCCTCGATCGCCTCGCCGATGTGGTCCTCGTCCCGGCGGCGCAGCAGCGCGGCGTCAAGGGAGATCCCCTGAGCGCCCGCCGTACGGAGGACCTGGAAGGGGACGTCCGGAGCGCAGCAGTGCACGATCGTGAAGGGACCGGACCCCTTTCCCTCACTGCTTTCGCCGTCGCTTCCCTGGCCGGCTCCCTTCCTCGGGGTGCGTGCGGGCTCTGCCGCGCGGAGCACCGTCCTGAGGCGCTCGGCCGCCGGCATCGGCTCGACGGCGGGCAGTCGCCCGAATCCGGACGCCGTCCGCACCGTTCCCGCGAGCACACCGGGCAGGCCGGGCTCGTCGAGCTGGAGGATGACCTCCGCCCCGGGCACACGCTTGCGCACCTCGGCCACGTGCGTCGCCACGCCCTCGGCGAGCGACTCCACCAGATCGCGTACGGCTCCCGGGTCGGCGAGCGTCTTGTCGCCGTGCCGCAGCTCGACCGCACCCGCCAGGGTCCACGGGCCGCATACCTGGATCTTCAACGGGCCCGCGTATCCCTGGGCGACCTCCTCCAACGCGTCGAGATCACGCGAGAGATGGTCACGGGCGCGCTTGAAGTCGCGTCCGGGCCGGTCGGTGAACCGCCATCCGGAGGGCTGGACCTCGACGGGCAGTTCGACCAGCAGCGACGCCGTCCGGCCGATCATGTCCGCGCCGACGCCTCTGCCCGGCAGTTCGGGAAGGTACGGCACCGGCAGTTCACCGAAGACCACGCGGAGCGCCTCGACGTGGTCCTCGCCGGGATGCGACCCGATGCCGGTGGCGGTGGCCTCAGCCCATGGGAATTCGTGCACCCCACTAGCTTAGGGACCATGAGACTGACGAAACTCGGGCACGCGTGCTGGCGGTTGGAGAAGGACGGCACCACCCTGGTCATCGACCCGGGCACCTTCAGCGGCGACTCGCTGCTCGACGGGGCGAACGCCGTGCTCATCACGCACGAGCACTTCGACCACATCGACACCGAGCTGTTGAAGACCACGAGTCCCGACCTGGAGATCTGGGCTCCCCAGGCGGTGATCGACCAGATCGGCGATATCCCGGCCAAGGTCCAGGCGGTGCGGAACGGCGACACGTTCACCACGGCCGGATTCGGCGTGAAGGTGATCGGCGAATGGCACGCGCTCAATCACCCGGACGTACCCGTCGTCCAGAATGTCGGCTTCCTGGTGGACGAGGAGGTGTTCTACCCCGGCGACGCGCTGACCCCTCCGGGAATCGAGATCCCCACGCTGCTCGTTCCCACCAACGCTCCCTGGATGAAGGCGAGTGAGATGGTCGGGTATCTCCGCGAGGTGCGGCCCGCCCGCGCGTACTCGACGCATGACGGCCTGCTGAACGAGATCGGCCAGAAGCTGGTCGACAACTGGCTCGGCATGGAGGCCGATAAGCAGAAGGCGGACATACGCCGCATCCCGGTGGGCGACTCGGTGGACGTGCCGTAGCCATGCCGTGGTGACCGTGGCCCCGTGATCCGCGCCCATCGGACAGGGCCCATCGGACAGGGCCCATCGGTCACGGGTCATGGCGAAGGGATGGTGACCGGGTCGCACCCGCCGCGTGCGCCCCGGTCACGTCCGCAACGCGGTGACCGGGGAACACCGAACCGGCAACACCCAGGAACACCGAACCAGGAACACCGAACCAGGAACACCGAACCGGCGAATCCGGGTGAGCCGGGTAACCGAGGTAAGTCGGGTGAGCCAGGTGAGCCGGTTAAGACCTCAGCGGGAAAGCTCAGGACGCGGCGGCGATCGTGGCGGAGCCGATCACGGTGTCGCCGTCGTACAGCACGGCGCCCTGGCCGGCCGCGACGCCCGCCGCCGGGGCGTCGAGCTCAATGTGCAGGTCGTCGCCGGAGAGTTGGGCGCGGCAGCCGTACACCTCGCCGTGGGCGCGCAGTTGCACCTTGCAGGCGATCTGCTCGCGCGGCTCGGCCACCGGCCCGTTCCAGACGGGACGGGTGGCGACGATCGAGGTGACCTGGAGAGAGGCGCGCGGGCCGACGGTCACGGTGTTGGACACCGGCTCGATCGACAGCACATAGCGCGGCCGCCCGTCCGGGGCGGGCTGGTCGATGTGCAGGCCCTTGCGCTGGCCGATGGTGTAGCCGTAGGCGCCCGCGTGGGTCCCGACGACCTCGCCGGAGAGCGCGTCCACGATGGGCCCCTCGGCGGCTCCGAGGCGGTCGGCGAGGAACGCCCGTGTGTTGCCGTCGGCGATGAAGCAGATGTCGTGGCTGTCCGGCTTGTCGGCCACGGTGAGGCCCCTGCGGGCGGCCTCCTCGCGCACCTGCGCCTTGGTGGAGTCGCCCAGCGGGAAGATCGCGTGTGACAGCTGCTCACGGGTGAGCACGCCGAGGACGTACGACTGGTCCTTGGCCGGATCGACCGACCTGCTCAGCACGCCGTCGACCAGCCGGGCGTGGTGACCGGTGGCGACCGCGTCGAACCCGAGCGCGAGGGCCCGGTCGAGCACCGCCTCGAACTTGATCTTCTCGTTGCAGCGCAGGCACGGGTTGGGCGTGCGACCTGCGGCGTACTCGCTGACGAAGTCCTCGACGACGTCGCGCTGGAACCGCTCGGCCATGTCCCAGATATAGAACGGGATGCCGATCACGTCGGCCGCGCGCCGCGCGTCCCTGGAGTCCTCGATCGTGCAGCATCCTCGCGCGCCGGTCCGATAGGACTGCGGATTGGACGACAGAGCGAGATGGACGCCTGTCACGTCGTGACCGGCCTCGGCGATGCGGGCGGCGGCCACCGCGGAGTCGACGCCGCCGGACATGGCGGCCAGCACACGAAGAGCCATAGACCTCAAGGCTACCCGCCACAGAAAACCACCGCCGCGCCCCGAGCCCGCCGAGCGGAGCGAGACCGTTCAACGCGGGGTCGGTCGCCTCAACTGATCGCGCGCAGAGTGCCGCCGGGTTCGCGGCGTAGGCGCTCCATGGCCTGCGACGTCGTCTCGTCAGCGGGCAGGAGGACGACCAGTTCCTGCGCGTCGGTGCGCGACAGCTCCAGCCGTTCTCGCTGCCAGCGCAGCTCGTGCGCAGTGGGGTGGTTGAGCCGAAGCGGGACCTGTGGTGGAGGCAGATGGCGGTTGAGCCGCCGGGTGAACTCCTGCCCGGCGAGGGGGGCGAGGTCGGCCTTGAACCACTCGGAGGTCTCCACGGACGGTCCGAGCCACAGGTCGAAGGCTTGTTGGTCGGCCACCTGGTCCCAGTCGGCGAAGAACGTCCGGGCCCGCGGATCGGTGAACACATAGCGGGTCAGGTTCGGTGCCTCGGTCTCCAGCAGCCCGCTCCCGCGCATCACCAACTCGAACGCGCTGGTGTGCGCGAGTACGTCACCCAGGCGGTTGGTCACGAACGCGACGCCAGGCTCAAGAAGTCGGAGTGTCGCCAACACAGTGGGGCGGACGTCGCGGCTTGGCGGCGCCGGCCGCCGATGCTCGACGCATGCTCCGCCGGTGATCTTGGTGAGGTAACGCAGATGCTCTCGTTCCGCGGCGTCCAGGCTCAGGGCGTCGGCGAGGGCGTGGACCACGGCGGGGGACGGGTTGCGGTCCCGCCCCTGCTCGATGCGGGTGAGGTACTCGACGCTGATCCCGGCCCGCGTGGCCAGGTCTGAGCGTCGCAGCCCCGGGGAGCGTCGGCGACCGTGGTCAGGAAGCCCGAACGACTCGGGCTGGATGCTGTCGCGCTTGGCGCGGACGAAGTCGCCGAGTGGCGTGCTCATAGCCGGAGTCTAGTGACGGCGGTGATCCGCTCAGATGCCGCAAGGTGGCCCTGTGGGGGCCAGCCTGCGGCCGGTCTGGTTGCCGCTCTCGCGACAGTGGACGGTGGAGCACATGAGCGAGAAGCACAGGTTGGTCATCATCGTCGGCAGCGTCCGCGAAGGCCGGTTCGGCCCCGTCGTCGCCTCCTGGGTCGCCGAGCAGGCGCGCGTACACGGCGGGTTCGATGTCGAGGTCGTCGACCTCGCCGACGTCGAGATCCCGTTGACGTTGCCGGCGGTGTCGCCGAAGTTCGCAGGCGACTCCTACCCGCGCCCCGAAGCCATGGCGTCCCTGACGTCCCGCCTGGAGGAGGCGGACGCCTTCATCCTGGTCACGCCCGAGTACAACCACAGCTACCCCGCTTCCCTGAAGGCCGCGATCGACTGGCACTTCACCCAGTGGACGGCCAAGCCCGTGGCCTTCGTCAGCTACGGCGGCGCAGCCGGAGGTCGTCACGCCGTCCTCCACCTGGAGAACGTTTTCACCGAATTGCACGCGGTGACCATCCGCGACGGTCTGGCGTTCCCGAAATATTTCACGGCATGGCAGGACGGGCAGCCGCTGGACCCCGAGGTGTCCGGGTACGCCAAGACAATGCTGGACCAGCTCGCCTGGTGGGCCGCCGCCCTGAGCGCGGCACGCGACGCGACCCCGTACCCGGCCTGATAGGAGTCCCCGATCGCGTGGGAAGGCGGTGGGCGAAGGCCGGCAGATGGGAAGGACACAGGTGCCCTGATCGCTGAGTTGCGGAGCTCTCTGAGCATTGGGGAGACCTGTGCCTGCGCCACCATCACCCGCGTTGGCACCCGGCGTGGGGACCTGGAAGGATCGGCGGTCATGCGACTGTTCGGGCGCAAGAGCGAGCCGGTGGATCCGGCGGAGGCCATAGCCGAGTTCTGGACGTGGTGGCGGGACACCCGCCCCGAGATCGACGCGGGGGTCGAGGCGGGGGACGTCGCCCATCTCGACGGGTTGATCGGCGGCGCGGTGACCGCGCTGCACCCGTCACTGGTCTGGGAGATCGTCTCGGGCGGTACCGCACCGCGTGCTCTGGTGGTCAGCGCGTCGGGGGATCCCGAGTTGCGGTCCTTCGTGCACAGATGGGCACTGGCGGCGCCGATGGACGTCCAGTGGGAGTTCCATCCTTCGCGCCAGGCCGACCCCCGCGCTGCGGAGCTCACGACGGAGGTCGCGGGCCGGCCGTTCGGCATCGATCGGATGGTGCTCGGCCTGCGGGTCCCGCCGGGGACGCCCCGCGTGGACGTTTCCGCCTTCCACCCGATATTTCCCGATGTGGACGATGAGACGCGGATGGAGGCCACCCTCCTCGCCCTCGACCGCCTGCTCGGCGAGGACGAGGTGGCCCGCTGGATCGGCGACATCGTGGCGGCCGAGTTCGAGCCCATCGACGCGATCCCCGCGATCCACCTCCCCGCCGTGGTCGCCGACGTCGCCCAGGGCTTCCGGGACGAGCAGTGGGCGCTGCTCGAAGGTCAGACCGCGAGCGGCGGCCGCCTGACCGCCGCCGCGCTGTATCCCCTGCGTCCGGTCGACCATCCGCTCTTCGACCAGCACATCGGCGTCACGCTGACGTACCGGGACGCGGACGAGGACGGCCTGCCCGCCGGCACCTCGCTGGACGCGTTGCGGGACTTCGAGAAGCGGCTGGCCGGGCTGTTCGGCAGGACCGGCTCGGCTGTTCTCGCGGCGCATCTGAGCGCCGAGGGCACCCGCGTGCTCCACGTGTACGCCGATCCCACGAGCGACGCGGTACGGGAGATCGAGGAGCTCGTCGCCGGTTGGGACGAGGGCCAGGCGTGGATCGACGCGGAGAGTGACCCGTCGTGGAGCGCCGTCGCCCACTTCCTGACCTGACCCGCGGTCATCCCGGGGCCGGCCGTGGGTCACTCGCCTTGCGGCGTTCGGCGAGTTCGGACGCCGCTGAGGCGGCTCGCGCCCGCGCCGATCAGGGTGACCTGCGCGTCCGCGCTCGGCCGGGTGCCGCCCGAGTGGCGTCGCCCGGTGAGCCGCGGGTCAGGTGAGCCCGGCTCGGCGGGCCCGCTCGACGACGTTGCCGATCACCTCGGCCAGGCGGTCCACGTCCGCCTGGGTCGAGGTGTGACCGAGCGAGAAGCGCAGCGACCCGCGGGCGCGGGCGCCGTCCTGTCCCATCGCGAGCAGGACGTGGGACGGCTGGGCGACTCCCGCCGAGCAGGCGGAGCCGGTCGAGCACTCCACGCCCTTGGCGTCCAGCAGCATGAGCAGCGCGTCGCCCTCGCATCCGGGGAACGAGAAGTGCGCGTTGCCGGGCAGCCTGTCGACGGGATCGCCGTTGAGGATGACGTCCGGTACGGCCTGCCGTACGCGGTCGATCAGGTCGTCGCGCAGGACGGACAGCCGCTCGGCGGTCGCGTGACGGTGCGTCACCGCGGTCTCCACGGCCGCCGCGAACCCGGCGATAGCGGGCGCGTCGAGCGTTCCTGATCGCACGTCGCGCTCCTGGCCGCCGCCATGCAGCACGGGCTCGGGATCGACGCCGCGGGCCAGCAGCAGGGCGCCGACGCCCATGGGGCCGCCCACCTTGTGGCCGGAGATCGTCATGGCGTCCACGCCGGACTCGGCGAACGAGACCGGGAGCTGGCCGAGCGCCTGAACGGCGTCGGTGTGGAACGGGATGCCGTGGTCGTGTGCGATGGCCGCCAGGACCTGGACCGGCTGGACCGTCCCGACCTCGTTGTTGGCCCACATCACGCTGACCAGCGCGACGTCCTCTGGGTCGCGGTCAATCGCCGCGCGCAGCGTTTCGGGATGGACCCGGCCCTGCTCGTCGACCTCCAGCAGTTCCACCGTCGCGCCGTCCCGGTCGGCCAGCCACCGGGCCGGGTCGAGCGCGGCATGATGCTCGACGGCACTGATCAGGATGCGGCGTCGCTTCCTCGCCCAGAACAGGCCCTTGATCGCCAGATTGTCCGCCTCGGTGCCCCCGGCCGTGAAGACGACCTCGCTGGGCCGGGCGCCCACCGCGTAGGCGATGGTCTCCCTGGACTCCTCCACGACCCTGCGGGTGCGCCGGCCCGCCGCGTGCAACGACGAGGCGTTGCCGACCTGGCCGAGCTGCGCCGTCATGGCCTCCACTGCCTCGGGAAGCATCGGCGTGGTGGCGGCATGGTCAAGATACGCGGTTCCCACGACCCCTCCCGATCTGTCCTCAGCCAACTAAGCCTAACCGCGCCTAAAGGTGGGCCAACCCCCGGCTTGGCAACTAAACCGTCCAGACGGTACAGTAACCAGAGTGAGAAGAGACGACTTGCTTGACGCGGCGGAGAGCCTGCTCTGCGACCAGGGGGCCCAGGGCCTGACCCTGGCCGCGGTCGCAGAGCGCGCCGGCGTCAGCAAAGGCGGCCTCCTCTATCACTTCGGCACCAAGGAAGCGCTGATCAAGGGCCTGATCGAGCGGCTGATCGCCGAGTTCGACGCGCTCGTCGAGGCACAGGGCGAAAGCGACTACACCCGGGCTTACCTGAAGGCGACCTTCCAAGCCGTCGAAAGCGGCCGACTGAGACGCTGGGCCGTGGTGACCGGCGCGGCCGGCGACCCCACGCTGCTCGTGCCGCTTCGCGAGGCGATGGCCCGCTGGCACAGCCAGGATCTCGATCGCGAGCCCGACCCGATGACGTCCAGGATCGTACGGCTCGCGTGCGAGGGCGTCTGGGACGTCGCCACGCACGTGCCCGAGCTGCTCGACTACGCCGAGCTGCGCCGCCGCCTGCTCGACCTTCTCTAGACATCACCCCGAACCCGCCCGCCTCGATCCGGGGCGGGTGGTGGTCGCCCCGGCGCTCGAACGCTGACAGGGCGACCTGCTTCTGATTGCCCATCCGGCCTCGCGCCGAAACTTCTGAACCGATTTCAACACCCTTGAAAAGGAGCCCGTGATGACCCGCGCCTTGAGGACGGCCCGCTGGGGGGCGATCCTCACCTTCGTGCTCGGCGGCCTGCTGTGCGGAACGTTCACCGTGCGTATTCCCGCCCTGACCGACAAGCTCGGCATCCCCGAGTCATCGGTCGGCCTCGCGCTGCTCGCGTGGGGGCTCGGTGCGCTGCTGTCCATGCAGTCCATGCGCGGGATCATGGCCAGAGCGGGCAGCAAGGGCGTGCTGCGCGTCGCCGCCCCCCTCTGCGCGGCGACGCTGCTGCTCGTCGGGCTCGCGCCGTCCTTCCCCCTGCTGGTCGGGGCCGCACTGGTGTTCGGGATGACCTTCGGCGCCGTCGACGTCGCCATGAACGCCCAGGGCTCGACCGTCGAGCGCGCGTACGGCAGGCCGCTGATGAGCGGCATGCACGCGGGCTGGTGCGTGGGTGCGATCTCGGCCGGGCTGATCGGCACGGCGGCCATCGCCGCGGGCCTGTCCCTGACCGCGCACATGGCGATCGTCGCCGTGCTGTCGCTGCCCGCGTCCGTGGTGCTGAGCCGTACGTACCTGGCCGACCGGGTCACGGGAGAGGCGAAGGGGCCGCGCCGCAGGCTGCCCGGAGTGGTCTACCTGCTCGGCGCGATCACGTTCGGCGCGTTCATGGTCGAGGGCGTCGTCGCCGACTGGAACGGCCTGTTCCTCCGCGACACGCTCATGGCGCCCGAGTCCCTGGCCGCGCTCGGTTACCCGATCTTCGAGGCGGGCATGCTGCTCGGCCGGCTTTCCGGCGACCGGCTCAGGACGCGGTTCGGCGCACCCGGCCTGATGGGATTCTCCGGCCTGGCCACGGCCGCCACGTTCGCCGTCGTCGTCGTGGCGCCGTCGGCGATCGTCGCGCTGTCCGCGATGCTCTTCGTCGGGATCGCGGTGGCGACGATCTCCCCGCTGGCGCTGTCGCTGGCCGGGACCGCCACGGACACCCCCGGTCCGGCGATCGCGCAGGCGGGGGCCATGGGATACGCCGGGCTGCTGCTCGGCCCCGTGGTGGTCGGCTTCCTGTCCGGCGCGACCTCCCTGCGCGTGGCGATGGTGACCGCGGTCGTCCTTGGCGTGCTCATCGCCGTCGCGACCCGCTTCCTGTCCAGGGCCCGTACGGCTCACGCCGAGATCACCGTGGAGCCCGAGAGGCTGCCCGTCGCGGCCTGAGTGACGGTCACGGCCTGGGTGACGGTCACGGCCTGGGTGACGGTCACGGCCTGAGTGACGGTCACGGCCTGAGCATGGCCAGAGCACGGCCTGAGCACGGCCTGAGCGGCAGGCCCTGAGTGACAATTGTCCCGGGGAAGGCACGACATCTCCCCCTGCTGATCTCACAGGGGATCTGACAGGCTTTCTCCTGTGAAGAGGCCCCCCGTCATCACCGTGACCGTGTTCGCCCTCACCGCGATCCCGAGCCTGCTGCAGTTCGTCTTCCCCGCGCTGGAGATCGCGTTGCGGCGTGATCCCGCCCGGGTCGCGGACGGCGAATGGTGGCGGCTCGGGACCTCGCTCGTGGTCCAGGGTGGTGGGCTGGTCGGCACGGCCTTCAACCTCGGGTCGCTCCTGGTGCTCGGCGCCCTCGCCGAACGCGCTCTGGGGCCCGCCCGGTGGGCGGCCTGCTATCTGGGAGGCGCGGCCGCGGGACAGGCGGCGGGAATGTCGCTCGACCTGGTGGACGCGGGCAACTCGATCGGCGTGTGCGGCCTCGCCGGCGGGCTGACCGTGGCCTTCGTACTCGGGCGGGCCGACCGGCTCGCCGGGGCCGCGGCGGCCTGCTACGCCGTGTTCCTGGCCGGTGGCCTCTTCGGGGGGACGACGGCCGTGATCGTCGCCACGATGCTCCTCGGCGCGGCCGGGGCGCAGCTGGTCGTTCATCGCGCCCGGCTGCCGCGCTGGGCGTTCCCCGCGATCGTCCTGGTCCTGGGCGGCGTCCTGTCGGCGCTGTCCGATCTGCACGGCCCGGCGCTTCTCGGCGGCCTGGTCGTGGCAGCGGCTCTCGCGGCCACCACGCGCCCGGCCCCGCGTTCCGCCCGCTGACCTCCGTCAGGGGCGGGCACCGTACCGGGCCGGGGCTCGGCCGGGAACACGGGAACCCAGGGACACGCGAACGCGCGAACCCGGGAACACGGGAACACGGGAACACGGGAACACGGAAACGGCGCCGCACTACCCGGAAACACGGAAACGGCGCCGCACGATGCGTGCGGCGCCGTTCCTTCGAGCCTGCTACTTGCGCTTCTCGATCTCTTCGGTGAGCTGCGGGACGACCTGGAACAGGTCGCCCACGACACCGAAGTCGGCGATCTCGAAAATCGGAGCCTCGGGGTCCTTGTTGATCACGATGATCGTCTTCGAGGTCTGCATACCGGCCCGGTGCTGGATGGCACCGGAGATGCCGGCCGCGATGTAGAGCTGCGGCGACACGGTCTTGCCGGTCTGGCCGACCTGGAACTGGTGCGGGTACCACTTGGCGTCGGTGGCGGCACGCGAGGCGCCGACCGCCGCACCGATGGAATCGGCGAGCTTCTCGATGATGGCGAAGTTCTCGGCGGAGCCGACGCCACGGCCACCGGAGACCACGATCGCGGCCTCGGTGAGCTCCGGACGCGCGCCCTTCTCCTCCTTGACCCGCTCCACGATCTTCGCGGCGCGGGCGGCGTCGGACGGGGTCACCTCGACCTTCTCCTCGGCACCCGCGCCGGCGGCGGCCACGGGAGCGGTGGAGTTGGGACGCACGGCCACGATCGGGGTGCCCTTGGTCACCCGGCTCCGGACGTTGACGCCACCGCCGAAGATCGACTGGTCGGCGACGAAGCCCTCGCCGAGCCCGACCGCGTCGGTGATCACACCGGAGTCCGTCTTGACGGCGAGCCGTCCGGCGACCTCCTTGCCCTCAGTGGTCGCGGCGACGAGGACGGCGGCGGGCGACTTGTCCCCCACCAGCTTGGCGAGCAGCTCCGCCTTCGGCGCCACCACGTAGTTCACGATCTCGTCGCTGTCGGCGACATAGACCTTGTCGGCGCCGTATTCCGCCAGCTTGGCCTTGGCGGCCTCCGAGTAGCCGGGGCCCGCCCACACCGCCGACGCCTCGCCCAGCGTGCGGGCCAGCGTCAGCAGTTCGAGGGTGACCTTCTTGACCTCTCCGTCGACGTGCTCGACGAGAACCAGGATCTCACTCATCTCGGGGCCCCTCAGATGAACTTCTTCGACGCGAGGAAGTCGGCGGCCTTCACACCACCGTCGCCCTCGTCCTTGACAACCGTGCCCGCGGCGCGCGGCGGGGCCGCGGCGAACTCCGCCACCTCGCTGTAGGCCGCGGCCAGGCCGACGGCGGAGCCGTCGACGGAGGCGTCCGCGATGCCGAGCGTCTCGACCGGCTTCTTCTTGGCGGCCATGATGCCCTTGAACGACGGGTACCGCGGCTCGTTGATCTTCTCGACCACCGAGACGACGGCGGGGAGCGTGGCCTCGACCTTGTCGAAGCCGTAGTCGGTGATCCGCTCGATCGCGATGGCCGACCCGTTCACCTCGACCTTGCGCGCCAGGGTGAGCTGCGGGGTGCCCAGCCGCTCGGCGAGCATCGCCGCGAGCACTCCAGTGCGGGCGTCGGTGGACTCCGAGCCGAGGATGACCAGGTCGAACCCGATCTTCTTCAGCGCCTGCGCCATGGCGTACGACGTGGACAGGGCGTCCGATCCGTGCAGCGCGTCATCGCTCAGGTGGACGGCCTTGTCGGCGCCCATGGCGAGCGCCTTGCGGATGGTCTCGGTCGCCTTGGCGGGGCCCATGGTGAGAACGGTGACCTCACCACCGTGAGCCTCCTTGAGCCGCAGCGCCTCCTCGACCGCGTACTCGTCGAGCTCGTTCACGACGCCGTCGACGGCGTCCCGGTCGAGCGTCTTGTCATCGGACCGCAACTTGCGCTCGGTCGCAGTGTCGGGGACCTGCTTCACGCAGACGACGATGTTCATGGCCGGTGGCCGACCTCCCGTTTCCGTACGGCTCTCGCTGGCCGCGCATGGGGTATGCGCATGCCCCGCTCAGACTGCCAGGTACCCATGGGCGTGATGACAGCGGGTGCCTCGGGCCAGAGCGGATTGCCCGGTGCTTCCACATGTTACCCACGGGTAGTTTCGCTGCAAACCCTAAGGATGCGCGCTCCGTCCGGTGTACTTTCGCTTACCGGAGGCCCGCTCTTCCACCTTACCGAACTTTGTTCCACGCCCTCTGGCGGGGTACGGCTAGCCTCACACCGCGCCTTTCGCCGCGCCCCTCAGTGCCTGATTGCCGCGCCTCCGGCACGGCGGGCTCAGGGCGCCCTTGAGACGACTCGTGCCCTCCTCGCTCGGAGTCGCTCAGCTGGCGAGGGCGATGATCGTCAGGAGGAAGAGGACACCACCCACCGCCAGCAGCAGGGTGAGCGTGCTGAAGACACTGCTCAGCACCGCCCAGAGGGCGATGACCCCGGCCCCGCCCGCGAGATCGACGAGCACCCTCGTCCGCGACTTCGCCAGGAGCCCGAACCCCGCGTCGATCAGCACGCCGACGCCGTACAGGACGAGGATCAGGAGGGAGACCTCCGGAAGGTACTGGCTGGCGGCGGCGGCCACCAGGCCGGCGAAGACGCCCGTCCCGATCACCCAGCGCCTGCGGATCCGCTCCCGGTGCCGTGCTCGCGCCTCCTCCACCGACCGCTGCCTGTTCACCCGCCGGGGCTTCCACTCCCTGGTGGCCTCGCCCGAGAGCTCCGTCATCGCGGTCGGCACCACGTCCCTGCCGCGCCGTACGGGTGCGGCCAGCAGGGGGGACGGTCCCGCCGGGGCGTCGTCCGCGATCGAGGGCGCGACCGAGTCGAGCCGCGCCACGAGCTCGGCGGCGACCGGCCGGATTCCGGGATCGTCCTGCAGGCACTCCCGCAGCAGCGGGCTGAGCCAGGCGGGCACCCCGGACAGGTCCGGCTCGTGGTGCACCACCCGGTAGGCGACGGCCGCGGGCGGTCCGCTCCCGTACGGCTGCCGCCCCGAGGCGGCGAAGGCGAGTGTCGCGGCCCAGGCGAACACATCCGCCTCCGGCCCCGCCTCCGCGCCTTCCAGGACCTCGGGCGACAGGTAGCCGGGAGTGCCGACCACCGCACCCGACGCGGTCACCGAGGCCACGTCCTGGGCGCAGGCGATGCCGAAGTCGATCACGAAGGGTTCGTGGTCGGCGAGGATCACGTTGGCCGGCTTGAGATCGCGATGGACGACGCCCGCCCGATGGATCGACTCCAGCGCCTCGGCGAGGCCGCGCGCGAGCCGCAGCAGGTCCTCACCCCCGACCGGCCCCTCGGTGACCAGCACCGAGCTCAGCGGGCGGCCCTGGACGTACCGGGTGACGATGTACGGGTGCTGCCCGTTGAGCGAGGCGTCGAGGACCTCGGCGATGTGCGGGCCGCGCACCCGGCGCATGGTCTCGACCTCGCGGGCCAGGCGGGTGAGCGCGAGCGAGTCCGCCGCGACGTGCGGGTGGAGGACCTTGACGGCGACGGTCCTTCCCTCGGTGTCGAGCGCCAGGTGAACCTCGCCGAAGCCGCCCGCCCCGAGCTGCGATAGCAGGCGATACGGCCCGAGCTGTCCACCGTTCGGCGACCCCATCCCGCTCCCTTCGCCCCCCACTCCATGGTGCCCCGCCAGTACCAAAGGACTCTCTAAGGACTGGTTAGGACTAGAAAGGGAGAACTGCCTGACCGATCCTCTTCGTGATGTCTCCGATCAGACCGCCGATCAGGTTGACGACGGTGTCCTCGCCCTTCGCCTTCAGGCTCCCCACGATGTCGTCGATGGCCACGGACGGCGGCCGCCACGGAGCCCAGGACGGGTCCGCGGAGAGCGCCGTCATCACCGCGAAGAACGCCACCGTGCCGACGACGAGCGCGACGACCATGCCCGCGCCCGGACTGCGGATCGCGCCCGTGAGCGTGCGGGCGACCGCCTTGCGCGGCGCTCCGCCGCCAGGCAGGACGAACAGCCCCGCCACGAACGCGCCCGCCGCGTAGGCGGCGGCCGGATCGGTGCCCATTTTTCCGATGTAGACGAGCGCGCCCCACACGCACATGCCGAACATCGCCGCGAGCGGCACCTGGACCAGCGTGGCGAACACCGACTTGATCAGGGCCCACGGCGTGCCCAGCACGGCGAGGATCGGGTCGGCCCCGCTGCTGCCGCGTACCGACCGGCGCTCGGCCAGGTCGCCGAGCAGGTAGTGCCCCACCCGGAGGCAGAGCGCGGCCACGATCGCGAACAGGCTCACGGTCACCGGGAGGAGGCAGGCCAGCGCGACAAGGATGGTGAGCAGCAGCCCGGCCAGGACCGGATGCCTGGTGCGGTAGCGCGGTCGTTCCTGCTCCGGCGCGTACGGCCGGGCCTGCGCGGCCGGGCCGGTCGGCGCCGGAGGCATGATCCGGGGGCCGGGCGGCGCGGTGTGCCCGGGCGGGACGCCCTGCGGCCCGGCTACGTGCCCGGAATGCGCCGGCGGATATCCCGCCACTCTCTGGTCCGGGAACGGCGGCGGGTACGGAGCGGGCTGGTAGGGCGGCGGATGGCCCTGACCCGGCGGAAAACCGGGAGGAGACGGCGGAACGGCCCTGGCGGGCGACTGCCTCGACTGGCGCGGCTCCCTGCGGGGACGCTCCGGCTCGACATAGTTCACCGGAGGAAGCAGGTCGGAGTAGCTGTCGTCCTCCCGCACCCCTGACGGTGTGTACGGCACGGCGGGGGTGACGGCGTCGTCCATGACCCTGGTGCCGTCGACGGACCCGTGCCCGTTGAGGGCCGACGCGTCGAGGACCCTGGTCCCGCCGTCGCGTGCGACCTCCTGGAGTGCGGTCACGGACGGGTCGAGCGCCCGGGACAGCCGCAGGAGGGACCCGGCCGTGGGACGTGACGCGGAGTCGGTGGCCAGCGCCAGGCGCAGCCATCCATGCAGCCACGGCGGCGCGAGGTCGATCTGCGCCTTGCCTTCCAGGATGTTGTAGCAGACCGACTCGAACGTGCCAGAACCGAACGGCGGCTTGCCGGAGACCGCGAAGAACACGGTCGCGGCCAGCGCGTGCACGTCGGCCGCCTGGGTGATCTCGGTGTCCCTGATGATCTCGGGGGCGAGGTATCCGGGTGTGCCGACGAACATGCCCGTCTGGGTCAGCCGGGTGGCGTTCACCAGGTGCGCGATGCCGAAGTCGATCACCAGCGGCTCGCCGTCGACGAGCATCACGTTGGCCGGTTTGAGGTCACGGTGGATGACGTCGGCGGCGTGGATGGCGACCAGCGCCTCGCAGAGGCCGCGCGCCAGCCGGACGACGTCGTCGTCCGGAAGCGGACCGTCCTCAAGGACGGTCTGCTCCAGCGTCCGCCCGGGGGCGTACCTCGTCACGATGTACGGCGTGTCGCTGATCAGGTCGGCGTCGAGCACCTCGGCGACGCGGGGGCTGCGTACCCGGCGCATGGTCTCGACCTCGCGGGTGAGCCGGTCGCGCGCCTTGAGGTCGGAGGCCACGTGCTGGTGCAGCACCTTGACCGCGACCTCGCGCCCCTCCTCGTCCAGGCCGAGGTGGACCACCCCCATGCCGCCCTCGCCGAGCTGGCGGAGCAGCCGGTAAGGGCCGATCCTCTCCGGAGCCTCAGTCGCCGACATGTCCGTCCCCCGTCACTGATTCCCTGCTTTGTTACGCAACTGGTTCAGGTCCTGCACCACCGAGGGCACGTTGACGGGACCCATGAAGTGTCCCCCTACGTGTTTACCCATCAGGCCGGTCAGCGCAATCGCCGTCACCACCGTGGCGACTGCTCCGGCCCCCCAGGCCAGCGCCGTCGCCGCACTTCTCGTCGGCACCAGCGACGCGAGCGTGCGCCGCATCTGCCGGCTCGGACCCTCCACTCCCGGCCCCGCGCACACCGTCCACAACGCCACGGCGATGCCCCAGCTCAGCGCGTCGAGCGTGGACATCTTCGCGACGAGCACGGTGAGCAGCAGCGTCACCGGAAGTCCGAGGATCAGCGCGTACGGCACCAGCGCGATCGTGATGCCGACCGACCTGAGCAGCGCGGCCGGCTGGCCGAGCACGCGCAGCACGTCCGCCGCCGCGGCGGCCGGCGGCCTGCGGCCGTTCAGCTGGGGCTGCGCGATGTCGGCGGCGCGCAGCAGGATCGTGGCCGGCAGCGCCACCAGCGTGACGAGCAGGGGCGCGATGACCGCGAGGGCCACCACCAGGACCAGCAACATCGCGCCCGCCACGCCGTACGCCTTGGAGCGCTGGAGCGGGGTGCCGGGCGCCGACCCGGAGGCGGCCACCGGAGGCGGTGGCACGCGCACGGTCGGCTGGAAGGGCGCCGGATGCGGTTGGTGGACGTGCGGCGTCTGCTCGTAGATCTCCGGCGCCTGCTCGAAGAACGACTGCTGGGAATAGGCGCCCCGGAGCTCCTCCGGCCTGACCCTGCGGGTCGGCACGTCCGTCTCGCCAGTCTTCGGCGCGGCCTGCCAGGGCGTCTGGGGCGTCTGGGACGGCGGAGTCGTGGGCGGCGTGACCGGCGGGACAGGAGTGCGCGGGCCGGTCTGCGGCGCGTACCGCGTGGGCGCCTCGTCGGGGCGGGCCGGGTTCCCGGACGTGACGCCCGCCCGGCGCAGGTCCTCGCCGGTCACCCGCACGGTGGGGAACGGGTCGCCGGGCTGGCCCGACGACGTGGGATCGCCGAGCAGCGAGACGAACTCCTCCGCCGGAGGCGTGGCGGGCGTGGACGCGGGCGACGGCAGGGACGGCGAGGTGGGAGGCCGCCATGGCGGCACGCCCTGCTGCTGCTGTTGCTGCTGTTGCTGATGAGGCTGTGGATGCTGTTGGGGCTGCTGCCGCGGCGGAACGGGCTGTCCGGGGACGCCGACGACGGGCACCGGACGGCCGGTCGTCTCGTCGACGTTCGGGACCGTGGTGATCTCGTCGGGAACGCGCGCCCTGCCGCCACGCGCCATGAGCAGGCTCACCTGCCGGCTCAGCTCGGCGGCGGTCGGGCGCTTGGCCGGTTCGCGTTGGAGCGCCGCGCGCAACACCGGCTGGACCAGCGCGGGAGCGGCGCTGACGTTGGCCTTGCCGGAGGTGATGTTGTAGAAGATCATCTCCAGCGTGCCCTTGCCGAAGGGGGCAGGCCGGTGGCGGCGTAGAGCAGGGTGCCCGCCCAGGCGTGCACGTCCACCTCGGGACCGGCCTCGTGCCCCTCGATGATCTCGGGCGCGAGATAGCCGGGTGTCCCGATGAACATGCCGGTCTGGGTGAGGCGCGTGGCGTCCACCCCCTGGGCGATGCCGAAGTCGATCAGGACCGGACGCCCGTCGAGCATGAGCACGTTGCCCGGCTTCAGGTCGCGGTGGATCACTCCGGCGGCGTGCACGGCGGCGAGCGCCTCGGCCACACCGCTCGCGACCTGCAGCAGCGCGTCCACGGAGAGCGGACCGTCCTGCTTGACGATCTCATCCAGCGGGCGGCCCGGCACGTACCGGGTCACGATGTAGGGCCGGTGGCCCGTGACGTCGGCGTCGAGGACCTCCGCGATGTACGCGCTGCGCACCCGCCGCATCGTCTCGACCTCGCGCGACAGTCTCCTGCGAGCGACGTCGTCCTGAGTGACCTCCGGGCGCAGGACCTTGACGGCCACCTGCCTCCCGTGCGGATCCAGGGCGAGGTGGACCACGCCCATGCCGCCCTCACCGAGCCGCCGTAGCAGCCGGTAGGGGCCCAGTCGGTCGTCCTGATTCATGGCGTAAGCACCATACCGACTAAAGCACCGTCCATGACTGAACCATCGCGCCACATCCTGCTCGTGACAACGCATGGAACAGTCATTCGGTTTCCCATGTGACGGTCACGAGGCCCCCGGGGACCGTCACATGGCGAGGGAGAGCACCTCCGCGCCGGTCGCCGCGACCAGTGCCTTCCCGGAAAGTGCCAGCTTGGAGCGGCGCACGCCGCTTCCGATCACGATGAAGTCCCGCCGGGTCACATTTTCGTCAACGAGCACCGGCCAGGCCGCGGGAAGCCCGATCGGGGTGATGCCGCCGTACTCCATGCCGGTGAGCTCGACGGCCTCGGCCTGCGGGGCGAAGGAGACCTTCCGGACGTCCAGGTGCCTCCTGACGACCCCGTTCACGTCCGCCCGGTCCTCGGCGAGCACCAGCACCGCGGCGTACCGGACCTCGCCGCCCCTCTTGCCCGCCACGATCACGCAGTTGGCCGAGTCCTCCGGGGCCACGGCGTACCGCTCGCAGAACGCGGCGGTGTCCGAGAGCGCGGGATCGATCTCGGCCACCCTCAGGTCCGCGCCGGTCTCCTGGACCGCTTTCGCCACGGGGTCCGCGAGCAGGTCGATCCGGTCGGCGACGGGCACCCAGTCGAGCATCAGGACTCCTTCAACACACGCTCGTGCAGTTGGGTGACCACATTACGGGCCGACTCGAACGCGCCCGCCTGCCACGCGACAAGATGGGTGAGCCAGTCTCCGGCGAAGTAGACCCTGCCGTCGGGCTTCTGCAGCAGCGAGAAAGCGCCCTCGTAGGAGGGCCAGGCCATCCAGGCCCCCTCGATGTACGGCTGGCGCTGCCAGGCGATGGAGACGCTGGAGGCGAGCGCGCTGCGGTACTTCTCCCCGTGGATCTTCATGCCCTGGTCGAGCGCCCGGCGCTGCCGCTCGGCGTGCTTCAGCCGCGCGTAGGCGTCGGCGTCCGATCCCGTGTTGTAGTAGCCGACGACCAGCCCGCTCCGGCCGTGGAACCCGTGCGAGGGATACCAGATGTGGGAGATGTCGAGATCGGTCTCGGTGACGCCGCCGTAGATGTGGTCGTCGCTCTCCCACCAGCGCGACCGGTACTCCAGCCCGATCTTGCCCGCGGACGCCGGCTTGGGCGTGGACAGCGCGTCCACGGTGCGGCGGTCGAGGTTGCCGGGCACCCGCGCGAGAACGTTCGGCGGCAGCGCGGCGATGCAGTAGTCGGCCCTGACGGAGCCGCCCTTGTACGCGACCTCGACGCCGTCCGGCCGGTTGGTGATCTTCTCGGCCGGGGCGGAGGTGCGGATCCGGTCCTTGCCGACCGCGTCCACGAGCCGGGTGACGATCGCGTCCATGCCGCCCACCGGCTGGAACATCGGCATGGCCTGGTCATAGGCGAGCCCGAAGCTCACCGTCCTGCCGATCCGATATCCGAGGACCTCGCTGAGCGAGGGCGGCCCGCCGGTGGATTCGCCCCTGCGCTCGGAGCCCGCGTACGCGTACCGGTCGCCGATGTCGCCGAAGGCCGACAGGAAGTCGAGCAGCAGTTCCTTGTCCTGCCCGGTCAGTCGCCGGTCGAGGGCGCCCTCGTTCGTCGCCTTGGCCAGCAACTCGCTGAGGTAGCCGTACGTGTCGGCTCGGGCCGTACGCGCCCGGATCGGGGTCGCCATGCCGCTCGTGTAGACGTAGGCGCTGGGGTTCTCGTTGACGAACACCTCGATGGGGACGCCCAGGTCGCGGCAGTAGTCAAGGGTGATCATCCACTGGGCGATCCGGCCGGGACCCGCGTTGAAGTAGATCCCCTCGCCGAACTTCGCCTCCTGGGTCTCTCCCGCGATCTCGGGAAGCCGGTCGCCGTGGCGGAGCGTGCGGTTCCGCCCTCCGACGTGGTCGCGCGCCTCCAGCACCGTGCAGTCGTAGCCCGCCCTGCCCAGCTCGTACGCGCAGGCGAGCCCCGCGACGCCCGCGCCGAGGATCACGACCTTCGCCCCGGCGCGGCCGCGTAACGCGAAGTCGGAGGCCCGGGGCGGGGCGTAGTCCGTCGCCTGCCGGTCGGGGGCCAGCCCGAGCGCGCCCATGGCGGCGTACATCGCGCCCGCGCCTCCGGCGGCGCCGAGACCGACGAGGAGCCCACGCCGCGTGAGCGTCCCTCCCATCGCGCCGCTCATCCCGCCGACCCCGTGCCGCTCGTGACCGTCGTCGTCACCGGGTCCGCCTCAGCCGTAGATCCCGCTGCCGCACGCGACCTGTCCGGCGATCATGGCGAAGATGCCGAAGAGCGCCATGATCTCCCGGTAGTCGTCCGTGCTGAACTCGGTGTGCCGGGGGCCGACCTGCCGGGTGCCGGGAACGATCGCGCAGCCCGCCGCGATCGCGGTCGAGTTCCACTCGACGCCCAGCGTGTACGGCGGCGTCACGGCGTAGGGCCGGAAGTCGCCCAGCCGGCCGAGCGCCCGCGCGGCGGCCTCCCGGATGCGGGCCTGGGCGACGCTCGGCGGCAGCAGCTCGGCGGAGAACCGGTCGACGCCCTTCTTGACGGCCACGGTCTCCACGTCGCCGAGCAGCTCGCGGGCCTCCTCGCAGACGGCCTCGTCTCCGGTGATCAGCGCGATGGGAACGCCCATCGAACCGGCGAACCCGGCGACCAGCCGGGTCTCCCCGCAGATCTCGCCGTTGAGGTAGACGTTCTGGATCTCCTTGCCCATCCAGGTGTGGTTGAGCACGCCGTGCTGCACGCCCGCCCGCGCGTGGTACCCGGCGAAGCAGGCGGCGTCGAAGTCCGGGGTGAGCCCCTGCCCCATCCGGTGCGGCTTGCCCGGCCCCCGGATGAGCGTCGCGCGCGGGTCGATCAGGTCGATCCGCAGGTTCTTGGTCGACCCGTGGGCGTCGTTGATCAGCACGGCTTCGGCACCCGCGTCGAAGGCGCCCGCGGCGACGGCGTTGGCGTCGCCCGTCATCAGCTCGCAGCCGCGCTCGTAGCCCCGGCCGCCCGCGTGCATCTCCTCCGGGTCGGTCAACCCGGTGACGCCCTCCATGTCCACGGACACGTAGATCTTCAACTGACCCCCCAGTTCTCCACCCGGGCGATCTCGTCCGGGGTCATCAGGCCGATGCCTTCCATGTATGTCGCGACCTGCTTCCGCCACGGCTCCGGGATCTCCTCGATCGCCGGGGGATAGCAGTGGTCCAGCCAGCGGGTGGACTCCTCGGTCGCCCGCAGGTGTTCGGCGGCCCGCGCGAACGGCGTGTCCTCGATCCCGGGCACCCGCGCGCAGCCGTACTCGATCATCTCCTGCCCGCCGTACGGGGGCGGCTCCTGCCACTTGCGCGCGACCGCGCTGCTCGCGGTGAGCGAGGTCGCGAGCGGGCGCCGCTCGACGGCGGCCTGGATGAGCTCCTTGTACAGGCACTTGCCGCAGGTGCCGCAGGGGCCGTCGCCCGAGCCGCGCAGGCACCAGCGCACCTGGTCGCGCAGCTCGGACTCGAGCGCGACGCGCATCGTCATGGCCTCGCTGATGCCCCCGACGGGCAGCACGACCGGCAGCCCGGCGGCCGCGAACACGCGGCCCCATCGCCCGTGCGGGGCCCACATGGGGTTGTCGGGGGTGTACCTGTGCACGTACCTGTCGCCGCCCAGCCAGCGGGATCCGAGCTCGTAGCCCATCGCGAGGCCCCCGAGGCCGAGCTCGTCCGCGAGGAGGAGCGCGCCGGCGGCCACCGCGTGGTGCTCGGGATAGCCGGGCCGGGGATAGGAGAGCAGGAACTCCAGATCGGACGTCACGATGCTGAGCTCGCGGCCGGTCTGCCCGGCGAGGCGGGCGAGCACGTCGGAGCGGTAGTGCGTCCACCGGTTCGGGACCCGGGGATGGCTGATCCGCTTGAAGTGGACCAGCGGGGCGTCCGGGAGGATCGCGGCCACCGCCACGGAGTCCGCGCCACCGCTGTAGGAGATCGCGAGCCGCGTCCCGGACCTCGGCTCCGCACCGACCGGCCCCGCCTCGACGCCCCATCCGTCGTGGACGGCCTCGGCGAGTGCCGGGGAGATCGGCCGGTCGAAGGTCACCCGCCTCCCGGTCCACGGCGCCACCACCGTCCAGGCCGCCACCGCGAGCAGGTCCGGATGCACGTACGGCTGAGTGGACGGCCGGGCGGACGGCTGGGCCGAAGCGGCGGGCGGGAGCCGTACCTGGCAGGAGTTGGTGCGCAGTTCCAGACGCTGACCGTCGGTGCAGGTGCCGGTGGTGGCGTCCTCGGGGTCGAGCATGAAGGTGAGCCGCCAGACGCGGTCGCCCTTCCCCGCCCCGGGGGCTCCCTCGTCGTCCCGTCCCCCGGCGGTCCAGGTGACGCGCACGGCTACTCCGCGTCCACGGTCACGACGGCCCTGGCCTGGAACTCGGTCCTGATCTCGGCTCTGAGCGCGTCGATCGCCTGCCACACGAGCATCTCGTTCTGCAGCAGGCGATCGAGGGCGTCGGCGGTCTCGGTCGCGAGCCGATGCGCGTCCGTTCCCCGGAGGTCGACCGTGGGCGCCTTGGGCGGCGTGATCACCACCTGCCGCAGCCGATCGACCTCACTGCGCAGGGACACGACTTCCCGGCGCAGCACCTGGACCTCCCACAGGGCGTCCTTGATGTCTTTCCGATGCTCCGCCTTGTTGACGTATCGGGCGTCGATCCGGGAACGCACCGCCCGACGGAGCCGTGAAGGAATCAGCGCGCGTAAGACGAACCGCATGAACCGACACCATAGCGGCAAAGCCATCGGCCTTTGTGATCAATATCTATTTGTACCCATCGCCTCATGTCGGCATTTGTCGCTATATGCGGATGAGCGTGTACGCCGGGCGGATCAGCGGCCGGTGAACTTGGGACGGCGCTTCTCCGCGAACGCCCCCATGCCTTCCTTGGCGTCCTCCGTGGCGAACAGAGCGGAGAACTGGAGCCGCTCGATCTCCAGGCCGGTGTCGAGATCGACCTCCAGTCCCCGATCGACCGCCTGCTTGGCCGCGCGGAGCGACACGGCGGGACCTCCGACGAAGGTCGAGGCCAGCTCCAGCGCGGCGGTGTAGACCTCGTCGTCCGGGACCACCCGGTCCGCAAGCCCGATGGCCAGCGCCTCGGCGGCGTCCACGTGCCTGCCGGTGAAGATCAGGTCCTTCGCCCTGGCCGGCCCGATCAGGCGGGGCAGCCGCTGGGTGCCTCCCGCGCCCGGGATGAGGCCCAGAGAGATCTCCGGCTGGCCCAGCTTGGCGCTCTCCCCCACCACGCGGAAGTCGGCGCAGAGGGCGAGCTCGCACCCGCCTCCCAGGGCGTACCCGGTGATCGCCGCGACGACGGGCTTGCCGATCTCGGCGACGGCGGTGAAACACTCCTGCAGCGTCCGCGAGTGCGCCGCCATGTCCACGTAGGACATGGCGGCCATCTCCTTGATGTCGGCACCGGCGGCGAACACCCGCTCGCCCCCGTAGAGGATCACCGCGGCGATCAGCGGATCGGCGTCCACGATCCGCGCGCACTCGGCGATCTCCTCCTGGACCTGCCGGTTGAGGGCGTTCATCTTGGGCCGGTCGAGCCGGATGGTCGCGATCTGGTCGGTGATCTCAACGCTGACGAACTCGCCCATGACACCGTCGTCCTTCCGTAAGCTGACGCGCTGGCTGGCGCGCTCCGATGGCGTGACCACCTTACGACTGGGCCAGAGGAAGATCGCGCGGTGATCCCGGTGTCCGGCCCGGCACGGCGACCTGGTGGTACACGCGCTCGTATCCCCCGACCATGGCGGGGACGTCGAAGTTGCGGGCGACGTGCGCGCGGCTGAGCGCCGGATCCAGGTCACCCGACGCCTCGATCGCCGGGGGCAGCTCGCCCAGCTCCTTCCTGACGAAGCCGGTGACCCCGTCCACCACGATCTCGGCGACGGCCCCCCGGTCGAGCGCCACCACCGGCGTACCGCAGGCCATCGCCTCGATCATGGTCATGCCGAACGGCTCCTCCCACTGGAGAGGGAACAGCAGGCAGCGGGCCTTGGACAGCAGCTCACGCTTCAGATCGGCGTCCGCCTCCCCGACGTACTGGACCCCCTGGCCCAGCCGGGGCTTGACGTACGCCTCGAAGTAGGCGTGTTCGATCTCCTCCGACCGCTTGCCGGCCAGGACGATGCGGCGCCCCACCGCGCGGGCGGCCTCGATCGCCAGATGCGCCCCCTTGTCGGGATTGAAGCGGCCGAGCCAGAGGACCCAGTCCTCCTTCAGGTCGCGGAAGGGGAAGGACGCGACGTTCACCGCGTTGTGCACCCGCCCGGCCCAGTCGAGCCGCGAGCCGCGGGCGCGCTGCGCGGACGAGATCGCGACCAGCGCGACGTTCCCGTCGAGCGCCCGGTAGTAGTCGCCCATCTCGCCGGTGACCGTGCCGTGGCAGGTGACCACCGTCGGCGCGGCCCGGCTGCCCGCGCCGAGCGGCCCCGCCAGCGAGTGGTCGTGGACCACGTCGACCACGAGGTCCTCCAGCATCCGTTCCACCCTGGCCGCGTGCAGCACCTCCGGCATCGGGTCCCCGATCCGCTGGGACGGCGGCTGCTCGTAGGTGCGCAGGTCGACGCCGCGGCCCGCGCCGATCAGCGTCACCTGGTGGCCCCGCCGTACGAGCCCGGCGACCAGGTCGGCGACCATCGACTCGATGCCCCCGTAGCCGCGTGGCGGGACCTCGTACCACGGCGGCGCGATCATGGCGATCCGGAGGGCGCCGCGCCCTCGCCACAGTTCGTTCCGCGACTCCATCCCCACCTCCGGTCGTCAGCTGTTGTCCGTGACCATCGCGCTGATCGGGGGACGCGCCTTGTGGAGGACCTCGATGGTCTCCGGCAGGCCGGAGACCCGTGTGCCGCCTTTCTCGTCGACCTCGATGCCGATCCGGGTTCCCGCGAGGCGCAGGCCGGTGAGGGTCAGCGACCCGAACCCCTCGGGCAGCACGGGATCGATCCAGATCTTCTGGTACGGCACCCAGGGGTCGAATCTGAGCAGGGTCCGCATCATGCTGATGGGAGTGGCCGCCGACCACGCCTGCGGCGAGCAGGACGTCGGGTACGGCACCGGCACGGGGAACTCCGCGCGGCCGAACCCGCAGAAGAGCTCGGGCAGGCGCCCATTGAACGCCTTGGCCGCGTCCAGCACGGCCGTGATGACCCGCTGGGCCTCCTCCACGAAGCCGTAGCGCATCAGCCCATTGGCCACGATCGCGTTGTCATGCGGCCAGACCGACCCGTTGTGGTAGCTCATCGGGTTGTACGCGGCCATGTCGGTGGCCAGCGTCCTGACGCCGAAGCCGCTGAACATCGCCTGCGACATCAGGTGCTCGACGACGGCGGCGGCCCGCTCCGGCGCGATGATGCCGGTCCACAGGCAGTGGCCCATGTTGGAGGCGAGGCTGTCGATGGGCACGCCGCTGCAGTCCAGGCCGATCGCGTAGTAGCCCCGGTCCGGCAGCCAGAACCGCTCGTTGAACGCCTCGCGGATGCGCTGGGCACGCTCCGTGCACCGCCGCTCCGTCTCGGTGTCGCCCGCCTCGTGGGCGAAGTGGCCGCGCGCGATGTAGGCGGAGTACACGTACCCCTGCACCTCGGCGAGCGCGATCGGCGGGCGGGCCAGCGTGCCGTCGGCGAAGTTGACCCCGTCGAAGGAGTCCTTCCATCCCTGGTGGACCAGGCCCTGGTCGGTCTTCCTGCAGTACCAGAGGAAATCGTCCTTCAGGCCGTAGTTCTCGATCCAGGCCAGCGCCGCGTCGGCGGGCGGGAGCAGTTCCTCCACCGCCTCCCGGTGCAGGCCCCACCGGCGCAGCTCGCCGAGGAGCATGACGAACAGCGGGGTCGCGTCGACCGAGCCGTAGTACGCGTTGCCACCGAGAGGCGACGTGGGGGTGGACACGCCGAACCGCAGCTCGTGCAGGATCTTGCCCGGCTCCTCCTCAGTCAGCGGGTCGACCCGCGTGCCCTGCAGCCTGGCCAGCCTGCGCAGCGTGCCGAGGGCGAGCGACCGGTCCAGCGTCAGCGCGAACCACGAGGCCAGCAGCGAGTCACGGCCGAACAGGGTCATGAACCAGGGAGCGCCGGCCGCGATCGACGGCGGGTCGTCCGGATAGTCGGGCTCGAACAGCCGCAGCGACCCCAGATCCTCCCTCGCGCAGCGCAGCGCCCGGGTGAGGAAGGTGTCCTGCGACGCGACGACCGGGACCTGCCGCTCCCAGTCGGCCCGCCGTACGGCCGGCTCCGCCCGTTCGAGGGTGGAGAACCACGCCTGCGACTCCTCCCCCTCGATGATGGGGTTCACGTGCACCGCCGTACGCCACTCCCCCCGAGCCGGGACGACGACGCGGAAGGTCAGCAGGCCGGGTACGGCGAGCACGCCGGTGGAGACGACGGACACTCCCCTGCCCCGGCTCATGGAGTAGATCCGCAGGCCGTCCGGGCTGCTGGTGACGTCGATGTCGGCGACGTGGCGGATGCGGTCGGTCTTGACCTCGAACAGGTCGGCCACGTCCGAGCCGACGTGGATCTCGACCACGCATCCCGCCGGCTCGTCGGAGAGGTTGCGCAGCGTGATGTCCTCGCGCAGCCCGCCGCCGACGTAGCGGTCGCGCAACACCAGCAGGGTGCTCTCCACGCGTCCGGGCCGCGGCCGCGTCCTGCTGAGGAACGCCGCGTGGTACGGCTCGGCCGGCAACACCTGCAACGGCTCGATCGGAGCCTCGTCCACCCGCAGCTCCCAGCGGGAGAGCAACCGGGTGTCGGCGTGGTAGACCCCTTCGGCGCCACCCGCCACGATGTCGCCGTTCCGGCCGGAGACGCAGAAGGAGCCGCCCTCGACCAGGGTCACCGTCGCGCCCCCGAGCGCGGTCGGCTGCCCCTCGAACGTCCAACCGCTCATGATCCCCCCCAGGACCGGTTTCGCCCGATTCATCCAGTTTGCCCCTTTGCGGGTTCCGATCCCGCGAGGAGCAGTCCGAATGCCGTACGCCCGGTCCCGGAGGGAGGGTCAGCGGAGGGTGCCGTTGGTCATGCCGACAGGCTCCTCGGGCACGGCGATCAGGCCCAGCTCGGCCGGAGACGCCATGAGCGGATGGTCGGGCACCACCCTGACGGTGTAACCGAAGGCCCCCGTGCGGTCCAGCGGCAGCGTCCCGACGCAGTGGGCCCGGCCGTCGTCGCCCGTGTATTCCACCGTCAGCGTGGCGTACGCCGGATCGATCAGCTCGTCGTGCGCCCCGACCCGTCCGTACGCCGCCTGGACCCGGACGTCGTCCGGGGACAGCTCGCCCAGCGCGACCGTCGCGCGCAGCTCCAGCGTGGCCCCGAGCTCGGGGGTGTCACCGATGCCCGACGCCTCGACGTGCTCGACCCGCACGCCCGGCCACGCGCGGGTGACCCGCAGCTTCCAGGCCGCGAACGCCTTGGCGTCCCGATAGCCGTCCGCGGACAACGTCCGCGCCGAGGCGGCGGCCGGGGCGTACAGGTCGCCGACGTAGTCGCGGAGCATCCGCCCGGCGAGGACCTTGGGCCCGAGAGAGGTCAGGGTGTGCTTGACCATCTCCATCCAGCGCCGCGGCAGCCCGTCGGCGGCGCGGTCGTAGAACCGGTCGGCGACCTCACGCTCGATCAGGTCGTAGAGTGCGGCGGCCTCCAGCTCGTCCCTGCGTTCGGGATCGGCGACGCCGTCGGCGGTCGGGATGGCCCAGCCGTTGTTGCCGTCGTACCACTCCTCCCACCAGCCGTCGCGGATGGAGAGATTCAGACCGCCGTTGAGCGCCGCCTTCATCCCGGAGGTGCCGCACGCCTCGAGCGGGCGCAGCGGGTTGTTCATCCACACGTCGCACCCGGTGACCATGAGCCGGCCCAGCGCCATGTCGTAGTCGGGCAGGAAGACGATGCGGTGCCGCACGTCCTCCTCGTCGGCGAACTTCACGATCTGCTGGATGAGCTTCTTGCCCCCCTCGTCGGCGGGGTGGGCCTTGCCCGCGATCACGATCTGGACGGGCTTCTCCGGGTCGAGGAGGAGCGCGCGGAGCCGGTCGGGATCGCTGAGCATGAGCGTGAGGCGCTTGTAGGACGGCACGCGGCGGGCGAAGCCCATCGTCAGCGCCTCGGGGTCCAGCGCCTCGTCGGCCCACCCCAGCTCCGCGTCGGACGCGCCGCGCTCACGCCAGGACTGCTTGATCCGCTTGCGCGCCTCCGTGACGAGACCGGCCCGCAGCTTGCCGCGGATCGCCCAGAGCTCCTGGTCGGGGATCTTCTGGATCGCGTCCCAGCCCTGGCCGGTCTCGACCAGCTCGGGCAGCTCCCTGTCGGCGAGCTCCATCATCTCGCGGCCCACCCACGTCGGGGCGTGCACGCCGTTCGTGATGGATCCGATGGGGATCTCGTCGATGTCGAACCCGGGCCACAGCCCGTGGAACATCTCCCTGCTCACCCTGCCGTGCAGCAGGGACACGCCGTTGACGCGCTGCGCGAGCCGCATGCCCATGACCGCCATGTTGAAGACGGGCTTCTCGCCCTCCACGGCGTCGGGCTCGGCGCCCAGCTCCAGAATGCGTTCGACGTTCACGGTCGGCCACGCGTTGGCGCCGCCGAACTGGCGGGCGATCATCTCCACCGGGAACCTGTCGATCCCCGCGGGGACCGGGGTGTGCGTGGTGAAGACGGTGCCCGCGCGTACGGCCTCCAGCGCCTCGTCGAAGGAGAGCCGGGCCTCGGTGAGCTCGCGGATGCGTTCGAGGCCGAGGAAACCCGCGTGCCCCTCGTTGGTGTGGAACACCTCGGGCTCCGGGTGCCCCGTGATCCGGCAGTACGCCCGGAGCGCGCGGACGCCGCCGATGCCGAGCAGCAGCTCCTGCATCAGGCGGTGGTCGCCGCCGCCGCCGTAGAGGCGGTCGGTCACGTCCCTGGCCGCGGCGTCGTTCTCCGCGACGTCGGAGTCGAGCAGGAGCAGCGGCACCCGGCCGACCTGGGCCACCCAGATCTGGGCGTGCAGGGTGCGCGGCCCCGGCAGGCCGATCCTGATCCGGGCGGGAGAGCCGTCCCGGTTCTTGAGGAGGGTGAGCGGCAGACCACCGGGATCGAGCGACGGATAGTGCTCGAGCTGCCAGCCCTCGGGCGAGAGCGACTGCGAGAAGTAGCCGTGCCGGTAGAGCAGCCCCACCGCGAGGATCGGCACGCCGAGGTCGCTCGCGGCCTTCAGGTGGTCGCCCGCCAGGATGCCCAGGCCGCCGGAGTACTGCGGCAGCGCGGCGGCGATGCCGTACTCGGGCGAGAAGTAGCCGACGGCGGCGGGACCTCCCTCGAGCGACTGATACCAGCGGGGCGCGGTCATGTACTCACGGAGATCGTCAGAGGCGTCGGCCAGCCGGCGGAGGAACCGCCGGTCCTGGGCGAGCGAGCGCAGCCGGTCTGCCTCGACCGCGCCGAGCAGCGCGACCGGGTCGTGACCGACCCGCTCCCAGACCTCGGGATCCACCTCGGCGAACAGATCCATCGTCTCCGGGTGCCATGACCAGCGCAGATTATGGACCAGCTCGCCCAGCGGCGCGAGCTCGGGAGGAAGGACGGTACGGACGGTGAACCTGCGGATTGCTCTCACGGGGCCAGACCCTAGTTACTCAGCGCCACGGCGCGCGACCAAAACACTCGTGTCCAGGGAAAGCACCTCCCGGCGCGGGGGGCGCCACCCTGCATAGCGCTCTCACCATTAAGAAACCAGCTCAAACATCACCAAAGCAGACCTTCTCCGGTGATGCCCATCGTGATCGTACGGCTACCGCCCCGCCGGACGGGGTGTCAGAGTGTAAGGAAACAAACACGCCGTGCGATCTTTCATACCCACGGGTAAAAGTGGACCATCGGGGCACCCCCTGTATGTGAAGCCGCCCCTGGCGTCTCCCATCGTGCTGTACCTAATGACACCGAGCACATTGAAGAACCAGAGATCAACGCTTGCCTCGGAAATCCGGCGACACCGGGTGTGTCGTCGCTAACGTGAATGACGATGATCGGACGAATCCCAATCCAGGACATCCACCCAGTCGTCGACTGCGGGCGCTGGCCCGCGAAGGCGGCCGCGGGCGAAACATTCGAGATCAGCGCCACCGTGTTCCGCGAGGGACACGACGCCGTGGCCGCCGGGGTCGTCCTCATCGACCCCGACGGAAAGCCCGGCCGGCTGTTGCGCATGCGCGAGCTCGGCCCGGGTACCGACCGGTGGGGCGTGGACGTGCAGCTTCCCGCCGAGGGCATGTGGCAGTTCCGCGTCGAGGCGTGGGGCGACCCGATCGCCACCTGGCTGCACGACGCCGGCATCAAGATCCCGCGCAACATGGACGCCGACCTGATGTGCGAGGAGGGCGCCCGGCTGTTCGACCGCGCGGCGCGCGGCGTTCGGTCCGTGGACTGCCCGAGCGTGGACGACGGCGGGGCGTGCGGGCACCGGGCGGCGTTCCTGGCGGTCGCGGCCCGGCTCCGCGACGACCACCTGGACCCGAGGGCCCGCTTCGCGATCGCCCAGCTGCCGGAGACGGCGGCGCTGATCGCGGCGCACCCGCTGCGGGCCCTGGCCACCAGGTCCGGCAGGAACCGGGTGACGGTGGACAGGCGCAGGGCGCTCTTCGGATCGTGGTACGAGTTCTTTCCCCGGTCCGAGGGAGCGATCGTCGAGGACGGCGCCGCCCCCAAATCCGGAAATTTCAAGACTGCGGGGAACCGGCTCCCCGCCGTCGCCCGAATGGGATTCGACGTCGTCTACCTGCCTCCCATCCACCCGATCGGCCACCAGTACCGCAAGGGACGCAACAACACCCTCACGCCCGAGCCGTACGACCCGGGGTCGCCCTGGGCGATCGGCTCGGAGGAGGGCGGCCACGACGCGATCCATCCCGACCTCGGCACCCTGGAGGACTTCGACGACTTCGTCGCCAGGGCGCGCGAGCTGGGCATGGAGATCGCGCTCGACCTGGCCCTGCAGTGCTCCCCCGACCACCCGTGGGTCAAGGAGCATCCCGAGTGGTTCAACATCAGGGCCGACGGAACCATCGCGTACGCGGAGAACCCGCCGAAGAAGTACCAGGACATCTACCCGCTCAACTTCGACCAGGATCCCGAGGGGCTCTACGCCGAGGTCAAGCGAGTGATCCTGCACTGGATGGATCACGGAGTGCGAATCTTCCGGGTGGACAATCCGCACACGAAGCCGGTGAACTTCTGGGAAAGGATGCTGGCGGACATCGCGAGCACAGATCCCGACGTGCTGTTCCTGGCCGAGGCGTTCACCAGGCCGGCGATGATGCAGACCCTGGCCAAGGTCGGGTTCCACCAGTCGTACACCTACTTCACCTGGCGGAACTCCAAGCCCGAGATCGAGGACTATCTCACCGAGCTGTCCCGGGAGACGGCGCACTTCCTGCGCCCGAACCTGTTCGTCAACACGCCCGACATCCTGCACGAATACCTGCAGCAGGGCGGCGTGCCCGCGTTCAGGATCAGGGCCGTCCTGGCGGCACTGATGTCACCGAGTTGGGGTGTTTATGCGGGCTACGAACTAGCCGAGAACATACCCGTTCGCCCTGGCAGCGAGGAGTACCTCGATAGCGAGAAATATCAGTACAAGCCTCGCGACTGGGCCGGCGCCGAGCGGGAGGGCCGGAGCCTCGCTCCGTTCATCACGCAGCTCAATTTGTTGCGAAGAGCCCACCCGGCACTCCAGGAGTTGCGTAACCTACGGTTCCATAGCGTCGACCAGCCGGAGCTGATCTGCTTTTCCAAGCGACTGCCCGGCGCCTATGACACGGCCACACGACGGCACGGCCTAGGCGATGTCGTACTGGCCGTCGTCAATCTGGATCCACACAACACGCACGAGGCCACCGTCCAGTTGGACATGCCGGCCCTCGGTCTCGACTGGCAAGCCGAGTTCGTCGTGGACGACGAGCTGTCGGGCGAGTCGTATCGCTGGCGCCAGGCCAATTACGTGCGTCTTGATCCGCATGTCCATCCTGCCCACATCTTCACGCTGCGCAGCGGGTCCCCGCACCGCCCATAAGCGCTGCGAACGCACATCCGGGGAGTCAACAGTTGACTGAGCGAAGCGACCCCATGACACGAGGAGAGCCGGTGGAGCAGCCCGCCGGCTCGGTGCCCGTCCACAACGAGCCGATCCCGAACACCTTCTCTCCCGAGAAGCCCCGGGATCAGTACTGGTACAAGCGGGCCGTCTTCTACGAGGTGCTGATCCGCGGGTTCGCGGACTCCAACGGGGACGGCACCGGGGATATCCGCGGCCTGATCGAGAAGCTCGACTACCTCCAGTGGCTCGGGGTCGACTGCCTGTGGCTGCTCCCGCTGTACGAGTCGCCGCTGCGCGACGGCGGGTACGACATCGCCGACTTCATGAAGATCCTTCCCGACTTCGGCGACCTCGGGGACTTCATCCGGCTCGTGGACGAGGCGCACAAGCGCGGCATCCGCGTGATCGCCGACCTCGTCATGAACCACACCAGCGACCAGCACCCGTGGTTCCAGGCGTCCCGGCACGACCCGGAGGGGCCGTTCGGCGACTTCTACGTCTGGCACGACACCGACGAGGAGTACAAGGACGCCCGGATCATCTTCGTCGACACCGAGTCGTCCAACTGGACCTACGACCCGGCCCGCGGGCAGTACTACTGGCACCGGTTCTTCCATCACCAGCCGGACCTCAACTACGAGAACCCGGCCGTACAGGACGCGATGCTGGAGGTCCTGCGGTTCTGGCTGGACCTCGGCATCGACGGGTTCCGCATGGACGCCATCCCGTACCTCTTCGAGCAGAACGGGACCAACTGCGAGAACCTGCCGCAGACGCACGCGTACCTCAAGCGCGTCCGCTCCGAGGTCGACCGGCTCTACCCCGACCGGGTCCTGCTCGCCGAGGCGAACCAGTGGCCCTCCGACGTGGTCGAGTACTTCGGCGACCCGGTCACCGGCGGCGACGAGTGTCACATGGCGTTCCACTTCCCGCTGATGCCGCGCATCTTCATGGCGGTCAGGCGGGAGTCGCGCTACCCGATCTCCGAGATCCTGGCGCAGACGCCGAAGATCCCGGAGAACTGCCAGTGGGGCATCTTCCTGCGCAACCACGACGAGCTGACGCTCGAGATGGTCACCGACGAAGAGCGCGACTACATGTACTCCGAGTACGCCAAGGACCCGCGGATGCGCGCCAACGTGGGCATCCGCCGCCGCCTCGCGCCCCTGCTCGACAACGACAGGAACCAGATCGAGCTGTTCACGGCGCTGCTGCTCAGCCTGCCCGGCTCGCCCGTCCTCTACTACGGGGACGAGATCGGCATGGGCGACAACATCTGGCTGGGCGACAGGGACGGCGTCCGCACGCCCATGCAGTGGACGCCCGACCGCAACGCCGGCTTCTCCAGCTGCGACCCCGGCCGCCTCTACCTGCCGTTGATCATGGACCCGATCTACGGCTACCAGGCGATCAACGTCGAGGCCCAGCAGAAGAGTCCGAGCTCGCTGCTGCACTTCACCAAGCGCATGATCGAGATCCGCAAGCGGCATCCCGTGTTCGGCCTCGGCGAGTTCACCGAGCTGAACTCCTCCAACCCGAGCGTCCTCGCGTTCATCCGGGAGCTGGGCGGCGACCGGGTGCTGTGCGTCAACAACCTGTCCAGATTCCCGCAGCCGGTCGAGCTCGACCTGCGCCGGTTCGAGGGATCCACGCCGGTGGAGTGCATGGGCGGAGTTCCGTTCCCACCAGTCGGCGAACTCCCGTATCTTCTGACGCTTCCTGGGCATGGGTTCTACTGGTTCACCCTTCCGGTACCCCCCGACGCGGCCGACACGGACGCGGTCGGCACCAAGGAGGCATGACGACTTCGCTTCAGGAGCTCCTCGCCGGCTGGATCACCGGGCAGCGGTGGTTCGCCGGCAAGGGGCGCGTGATCGACGACCTGTCCATCGAACATCGCACCGACATCCAGACCGGCGACCCCGGCCTGCTGCACCTGATCCTGTCCGTACGGCAGGGCGAGCGCAGGACCCGCTACCAGCTCCTGGTCGGCCTGCGGACGAGCCTGCCCGACCGGTTGAAACACGTGCTGATCGGGTCCTGTGACTGGGAGGGCCGCGAGTACTCCGCCTACGACGCGGCGCACGACGCGGAGCTCACCCGGATCCTGCTGGAGGGGATGGAATCGTCCCGGCGGGCCGGGCGCCTGGCGTTCCATCGCGCGCCCGGGATCGAGATCGACACGTCCCTGCGCAGCCTGGTGCTGACCGTGGAGCAGTCGAACACCTCACTCGTCTACGGCGACCGGTACATCCTCAAGCTCTTCCGCCAGATCAACGCGGGGCTCAACCCGGAGCTCGAGGTGATCACCGCGCTCGCGGCGGCCGGCTCCACGCACATCGCCCGGCCGTGCGGATGGATCGAGACAGATCTGGACGCTCAGCCGACGACGCTGGCGATCATGCAGGAGTTCCTCGCCAACGCGAACGAGGGCTGGGCACTCGCCCTGACCAGCGTCCGCGACCTGTACGGCTCTCCGCCGGACGTGCCCGCCGAGGAAGCGGGCGGCGACTTCGCCGCCGAGGCGTACCGGCTGGGCGTCGCCACCGCGGAGGTCCACCAGGAGCTGGCGGCGGCCTTCCCGATCGGCGTCGTCGAGCCGCCGGAGGTCAAGCGCATGGCCGAGCGGTTCCGTGACCGCCTGGACCAGGCGGTGGCCGAGGTGCCCCAGCTCTCCGCGCACGCGTCGGTCGCGCACGCGGCCTACGACCGGCTCGCCGACCTCGACCGGGCGGTGGCCGTCCAACGGGTGCACGGCGACTACCACCTCGGCCAGGTGATGCGGACGCCGGTCGACTGGGTCGTCCTGGACTTCGAGGGCGAGCCGGGCCAGCCGCTCTCCGAGCGGCGCGGGCTGGACACACCGCTGCGGGACGTGGCGGGGATGCTCCGCTCGTTCGACTACGCGGCGCGGCACCTGCTCGCCGGGTATCCGGAGGCCGCGACGCTGCCAGGACGGGCGGACGAGTGGTCGGCCCGCAACCGTGCGGCGTTCCTCGGCGGCTATTCCGAGGGCGGCGGCCGGATCAGCGGCGACGACGCCGTGCTGCTGCGCGCACTGGAGCTGTCGAAGGCCGTCTACGAGGTGGTCTACGAGGCGCGCAACCGTCCGACCTGGCTCCCCATCCCCCTCGCCGCGTTCAGATCTCCACAATGAGCAGGGAGATCTCTCGCCCGGCGAACCCCCAGGACGTGTCGTCCGCGGTGAGCACGGGCCAGTTCCGCTCGGTCGCGCACACGGCGGCGTGCCCGAGCGAGAGCCGGTGCTCCGGCTTGACCACGTCCTCGCCGTACATCCGGACGTGGACGTTGTAGGCCCGGCGGGTGGAGAGCTCGTCGTACAGGACCATGATCCGGTCGAGCATGGTGAGGATGTTGTTCAGCTCGTGGATCTCCTGGACGTCGAGCAAGGCCGTGGCCAGTGACGTCGTGGGCACCAGCAGGGACGTGGACGTGCGATACGCCTGGTCGACGACGTGAACCATGTCCGGGTTGTCGTCGGCCAGCGCGAGCACCGCGGTGTGGTCGAGCACCAGCCCGGACAGCCCGTTAAGCACCTTCGGCCTGCCCGAACCATTCGGCGACCTTGCGCCGGGAACGTTCGAACCTCTCGGGATCCTTCTCCCTGGCCCGTTCGAGCGCGGCGTCGATGACGACTCGGGACATGGCCGCCCGGTCGATCTCCTTGATCGCCGCCGCGGTGAGGAACGCGGACACGGAATCGGCCTTCTTGGCGTCGACCAGCTCCTGGATCGCCTCGGCGACCTCGACGGGCACAGAGATGGACAGCTTCCTCGTCACGCCAGCGACCCTACTTGAGGTGGGACCGGAAATACTACCGCCCAGATCCCGCTCCACCCCCTCGCCGACGCGGCTCTCCCCCTCCTCGGCGAGATGCGAAACGGCACCCCTACCGCCACGATTCATATCCAATCGACTACGCACGGTGAGCAGATTAGTCGATTGGCCCCTCGATCATCCGGGTTCCGGGAACTCGGAAAACTCGCCGCGTTCCGCCGGTCATCGCCGCCGCCCGGATCACGATCGTCGATCACCCGTGGTGAGACGGAAAACACGGATCTTTCATGCGAGGGATGGGTGTTCCCGGCCCTGTAGGGCAGGGTTAGGGAATGGACCTCGATCGGCTGGCCGGCGGCGCTCATCACGACCCACACTCCATTCTCGGCGCGCATCTCGAGCGTGACGGTGTCACGATCAGGGTGCTCCGACCTCTCGCCGAGAAGGTCGAGGCACTCGTGGACGGCACGGCGCACGAGCTGCACCACGTCGCCGCCGGGGTGTTCGAGGTGACCATCCCCGGCGTGGACAAGATCCCCGACTACCGGGTGCGGATCACGTATCCGGGGGCCGAGCCGTACGAGACGGGTGACCCGTACCGGCACTGGCCGACGCTCGGTGAGGTGGACCTGCACCTGATCGGCGAGGGACGGCACGAGCGGCTGTGGGAGGTGCTCGGCGCGCGCGTGTTGCGCCACGAGGACACCGACGGCACCGCCTTCGCGGTCTGGGCGCCGAACGCGCTGGGTGTGCGGGTGATCGGCGACTTCAACCACTGGGACGGCGGCGGGCACCCCATGCGCTCGCTCGGCAGGTCGGGGGTGTGGGAGCTGTTCATCCCGGACATCGGGGCGGGCAGCCGCTACAAGTTCGCGATCCTCGGCATGGACGGCGTCTGGCGCGAGAAGGCCGACCCGATGGCCCGCCGCACCGAGGTCCCCCCGGCCACCGCGTCGATCGTCGAACGCTCCGAGTACGACTGGCGTGACGACGCGTGGATGGCGGAGCGGGCCGGCCGGGACGCGGTGGCCGAGCCGATGAGCGTGTACGAGGTGCATCTCGGTTCCTGGCGCCCCGGGCTCTCCTATCGTGATCTCGCCTCCGAGCTCGTGGCGTACGTCAAGGAGATGGGCTTCACGCACGTGGAGTTCATGCCGGTGGCCGAGCATCCGTTCGGCGGGTCGTGGGGATACCAGGTCACCTCCTACTACGCGCCGACGTCGCGGTTCGGCCCGCCCGACGATTTCCGGCATCTGGTGGACGAGTTGCACCGGGCGGGCATCGGCGTGATCGTCGACTGGGTGCCCGCGCACTTCCCCATGGACGAGTGGGCGCTGGCCCGGTTCGACGGCACCCCGCTGTACGAGCACGCCGACCCGAGCCGCGGCGAGCACCCGGACTGGGGCACCTACGTGTTCGACTTCGGGCGGCACGAGGTGCGGAACTTCCTGGTGGCGAACGCGGTCTACTGGCTGAAGGAGTTCCACGTCGACGGGCTGCGGGTGGACGCCGTGGCGTCGATGTTGTACCTCGACTACTCCCGCCGCGAGGGCGAGTGGACGCCGAACGTCTACGGCGGCAGGGAGAACCTGGACGCGATCGAGTTCCTCAAGGAGATGAACACGGTCAGCTACCGAGAGGTCCCCGGCATCGTGACGATCGCCGAGGAGTCGACGGCGTGGCCCGGGGTGTCGCGGCCCGTGCATCTGGGCGGCCTCGGCTTCGGCTTCAAGTGGAACATGGGCTGGATGCACGACACGCTGGCCTACCTCAAGCACGAGCCGATCTTCCGGCAGTACCACCACCACCAGATGACGTTCTCCCTGATGTACGCCTACTCCGAGAACTTCGTGCTGCCGTTGTCGCATGACGAGGTGGTCCACATGAAGGGGTCGCTGCTCGGCAAGATGCCCGGCGACGAGTGGCAGCGGTTCGCGAACCTCCGCGCGCTGTACGCCTTCATGTGGGCGCATCCGGGCAAGCAGCTCCTGTTCATGGGCGGGGAGTTCGGCCAGGGGTCGGAGTGGTCGGAGTCCAGGGGTCTTGACTGGTGGGTGCTCGACTTCGACTTCCACCAGGGAGTGCAGCGGCTCGTCCGCGACCTGAACCGGATATATCGCGACACGCCCGCCTTGTACGCGCTGGACACCGACCCCGGCGGGTTCCGGTGGATCGACGCCGACGACGCCCCGGGGAACGTGTTCTCCTTCCTGCGGTACGACGGAAGCGGCTCGGTGCTGGCCTGCGTCGCAAACTTCTCCGGAGCGCCGCACGAGGACTACCACCTGGGCCTTCCGGCGGCGGGCAGGTGGGAGGAGGTCGTCAACACCGACGCCTACGACTACGCCGGGAGCGGCGTGGGCAACATGGGCGCGGTCGAGGCGGTCGAGCAGCCGCACCACGGCCTCCCGTGCTCGGCGCGGCTGCGCGTGCCCCCTCTGGCCACCATCTGGCTGCGCCGTACCGAGGGGAACGCGGCGAGCGGATCGCGGTCCACCGAAATTGGTGCAAGGCCGATCTAAGCTCCGGAACCGTCACTTATGGTGGCACTATGGACGCGACGAAAGCGATCATCGATACGGTCGACCGACTGCGGCAGCGCCGCACCGCACCGCTGGTCCTAGAGCTCGACCTGACCGAGGGCCTCACGGAGGGACCGCCGGTCGACCCGCTGAGCGCGATCCTGTCCATGCGCAAGGCGCGGCTGGCCGACGTGCTCTCCGGGCTCAAGCGGGCCCGCCAGGATCCCCGGGTGCGCGCGATCATCGTCAAGATCGGCGCGCATCCGCTCGGCCTCGGCATGGTCCAGGAACTGCGGGCCGCCATCCTCCGCCTCCGCGCCACCGGGAAGCTGACCGTGGCGTTCGGGGAGACCTTCGGCGAGTTCGCCGCCGGGACCGTCCCGTACTACCTGGCCAGCGCCTGCGAGCGGGTCTACCTGCAGCCGTCCGGTGACGTGGGCCTGACGGGCATCTCGCTGGAGCAGCGCTTCGTCCGTGACGCGCTGGCCAAGGCCGGTGTGGAGTACCAGCTCGGTCAGCGGTACGAGTACAAGACCGCGGCCAACATGTTCACCCAGAACCACATGACCGACGCGCACCGCGAGTCCGCCACCCGGATCGCCGAGTCGGTGACCGAGCAGATCGTGAAGGGCATCGCCGAGGCGCGCTCGCTCACTCCGGAACGGGTCCGCGAGCTGATCGACCAGGGTCCGTTCGTCGGGCCGGAGGCTCTCGAAGCCGGTCTCATCGATGCCTTGAAATATCGGGACGAGGTGTACGGCGAGACCGTCGGGGACGCCCACCTGCTCTACGTCACCCGGTACGCCAGGAACCCGCTGCCGAAGAAGCTCCCCCACCCCGGCGAGCACGTCGTCGCCCTGGTCCACGGGATCGGCGCGATCCGCCTGGGACGCAGTGGCCGCTCGCCCCTCGGCGGCGGGAGCTCCATGGGGTCCGACACGATCTGCGCCGCACTGCGCTCGGCGCGCCGCGACGACAAGGTGAAGGCGATCGTGTTCCGGGTGGACAGCCCCGGCGGATCGTACGTCGCCTCCGACGCCATCTGGCGTGAGGTGGTGCTCGCCCGCAAGGCGGGCAAGCCGGTCATCGTCTCCATGGGCGACCTCGCCGCGTCCGGCGGGTACTTCGTGTCGATGGCCGCCGACGTGATCGTGGCCCAGCCTGGCACGCTCACCGGCTCGATCGGCGTGTTCGGCGGCAAGCCGGTCGTCGGCGAGTTGCTCGGCAAGATCGGCGTGGTGACGGAGGCGGTGAGCGAGGGCGCCAACGCCGGGATGTTCTCCCCCATGCGCGAGTTCTCCGGCCCGCAGTGGGACCGGGTGAACGCCTGGCTCGACCGGATCTACGACGACTTCGTGGGCAAGGTGGCGCAGGGACGCGGGCTGGACCGGGACCGGGCCCACGAGCTGGCCAGAGGCCGGGTCTGGACCGGGGCCGACGCCCTGGACGGCCGCCTGGTGGACGAGCTCGGCGGCCTGGAGGACGCCCTGGCCCTGGCCAGGAAGAAGGCCGGCCTCGCCGTGGACGCGCCGGTCAGGACATATCCGCGGATGCATCCCCTTGAGCGGCTGCGCCCGCCGGAGTCGAGCGAGGACAAGTCGGCGACCCAGGCCCGGGTCCGCCTGGAGGCGTGGGGCCCGATGGCCCGCGTCGCCGCCGAACTCGGCCTCCCGGCGTACGGACCGCTCGTCCTTCCCGGCTGGTGGACGATCCGCTGACCCGCCGGGGCCCGGTTGGTTTCACCCGTGTCGGTTTCACGTGTCGGTTTCATCCGGCCGGTGGAGGCCCTGCCGATCCAGATCGGCCCGGTGGTCTCACCCGGCCGATGGACGACCCGCCGATCCAGATCGGCCCGGTGGTCTCACCCGGCCGCCCGGCCTCCGTCGGCTTCAGGCCCGGATCTCACCGGCCGGACAGTGGCCGGGCAGGGCCAGCGTGATCCCGGCGATCGCCGGACGACCCGCCGGCTTGTGTGACGCGTGATCAGGCGGGGGCCACGAACGACTTGAACACGGCACGCATCGTCGGCTGGAAGCTGTTCCAGGACTTCCCGCGCACCTGCCAGTGGAGATAGCAGAACGACGACCCCGTGGAGACGACCCGCACGACCTCGCGGTAGTCGCCCGCCACCTCGGCGGCCTCGGCGGACGGCGTCGCCCTGTAGGCCGTGAACTCCAGTTCCGCCTGGGTGCCGGCGCCGGCGGGTGACTTCCTGAGGCGCTTGTACTTGTTCGCGGCGTTCGCTTTCAGGGCCAGTTCCATCTTCGCCAGATAGCTCGCGGGATCGGTGCCGCTGTCGTCGAACCGGACGTTGAGTACCGCGCGTCCCTTGGGATCCGACCACCACTGCACGCCGTACTCGTCGTGGTCGTTCTTCCAGGTCTTGGGCGCCCGGATGGTCCAGCCCCGGTCCGAGGAGAAGCCCTGGAGCGTCAGCGTCCTGGTCTGTCCGGGCTTCGACGTGGACGGGCGGCCTGCCGCGGTCCCCGTCCCCTCCTCACGCAGGAGCACCCAGCCGCCCGCCGCCACCGCCGCCGTCACGAGCAGCACGAGCGCCACGACCAGCATCGCCATACGGCCCGGCCGCATTTCGGAGCCGTGCCCGGGTCGGCCGCCCAGTGTGGGCGTTCCGGCCTCATGCGACCTCGGTGCATGTCCGAAAGGGTGGCCGGGGTGGCTGCGGTTGTCGCCATTGTGAGCCGCGTGGCTGGAGTTGCGGTGGCTGGGGTGGTTTGGGTTGTGGTGGTTGTGGTTCGGGTGGTTCTGGACGTGACGTACCGGGTCCTGCCATGGCCGGTCATGAGCCGGCGCCGTGGCGCCACCCGCCACGGGGGCCCCGTGCATGGTGCCACCCGGCATGGTGCCCCCTGACATAGGGCCGCCCGGCATGGGGACTCCCGGCATGGGGGCTCCCGCCGCGGTCCCGCTCGCCGCCTCGGCCAGCAGCCGATCCGCCTCGGCCGGGCCGACGCGGTGCACGGGATCCTTGACCAGCAACCCGGCGAGCGCGGGACGGAGGGCGGGGGGCACGGGCGCGAGATCGGCCTGCTCATTGCCGACGAGTGCCGCGAGAACCGCCATCCCGCTGGTCCGGTGGAAGGGCGCTCTGCCGGTCGCCAACGCGTACAGGGTCGCTCCGAGCGACCAGAGGTCGGAGGCGGGCCCGGCCTGCGCGCCGCTGACCCGCTCCGGAGCGATGAAGCTCGGCGATCCGGTGACCATGCCGGTCCTGGTGAGCGACGTGTCTTCCTCGAACGTGGCGATGCCGAAGTCGGTGAGGACGATCCGGCCGTCCCGCCCGATCAAAATGTTGGCGGGCTTGACGTCCCGGTGGATGACACCGGCCGCGTGGGCACAGGACAGCGCGGAGAGCACCTCCCGCCCGACGGCGGCGACCCGGGCGGCGGGGAGCGGCCCGTCCTCGGTGATGATCTGGTCCAGGGACCGCGACGGGACGAGTTCCATGACGATCCACGGACGGCCGTCGTGCCGGACGGCGTCGTAGATCGCGATGATGCCGCGATGACTGATCCGGGCCGCGGTCCGCGCCTCACGGGTGGCGCGCTCGATGAGCACGGCCCTCTGCTCGTCTCCGACCCCGGGCGGGAGGATCACCTCCTTGACCGCGACCGGCCGGTCGAGCACGGTGTCGTGGGCCTCCCAGACCGTGCCCATTCCCCCCTGACCGAGGGGACGGATCAACTGATAGCGGCCAACGATGACCTGAGGAGAAGCAGTCGTCACCGTGGCACCGTCCATCGAGAAGCATGTCGTCAATCGACGGTCGATCATGCCACAGCGATCAGGACCAAAGCGGCGTTCCTCATCAAACCAGCAGACCAGCGTGACACGTGCCGCGTATCGGGCCCGGTTCAGGAAACCGGGCGGTAGCGCGCGCGGAGCCGTACGAGCGGGGTCTTGGCGGGATCGATGTAGTCCACCGCGAGCACGGCGGCGATGAACAGCGTGTGGTCACCGGCCGGGACGACCTGGGTCGTCTCGACCTCCAGGGCGGCCACTCCTCCTTCCACGACCAGCGCCTCGCTGTACGGCCCACGGTGGTGCGGGGCGCCGGCCAGCAGTAGTCGCGCGCTCGGACGGCCGGGGGTGGCGAAACGGGAGGCGATGGCCTGCTGCCCGTCGGAGAGCAGTGCGACCGCCCAGCGGTCCCGGCGCAGCAGCATCTCGGTGAGGTAGCTTCCGGCGGCGAGGCTGACCAGGACGAGGGGCGGGTCGAGCGATACGGACATCAGCGTGGAGACCGTGGCCCCCACGTCGTCCCTGCCCTCCCGGACCGTGACCACCGACACCCCGGCGGCCAGCTGTCCCATCGCCTCGACGAACTCGCCCACCCGGCTCCCTCGTGATCACGTCGGGTCGTTGCGGTCAGAGCCTATGCCTTCGCGGGTCCGCCCCGGCGACCGCGCCCGATCGCACGACCGCCGGGGTGAGCACGCGGGTCAGACCAGGCCGTTCTGGGAGAGCCAGTCCTTGGCGACCACGGGCGGGTCGTCCTTGTCGACGGAGACCCGCTTCATCAGCGACACGAGCGTGGCGGTGTCGAGCTTCGCGGAGACGGCGTCGAGCGTGGACGTGACCGTGTCGTTCACGCCCGCCTTGTAGACGAGCGGCGCGATGTTGTCGGCGCCGAAGGCGTTCTTGTTGTCCTGGAGCGAGACCAGGTCGTTCAGCAGGATCTTCGGGTCGGTCGTGAAGACGTTGCCCACCTGGACGGTGCCACTCTTGATCGCGTCGGCGGTGGTCTCACCCGTGGGCTTCCACTCCTTGAACTCCAGACCGTAGACGTCCTTGAAGTTCTTCTCCTGGCGCTCCTTGAACTCGGGCGGGCCGCCCACGACGAAGTCCTTGGACACCTTGACCAGATCTTCGATCGTGGTCAGGTTGTGCTTCGCGGCGGTCTCCTTGGTGACCGTCAGCGAGTTGTTGTCCTCGGCCGCCGCGGGCTCGAGGACCTCAAGGTCCGCGGGGAGCGCCGTCTTCAGCCCGGCGAGGATCTCGTCCTTGGTCTTGGCCGTGGTGGTCTTGTCCACGAACGCGAGCAGCGAGCCGATGTACTCGGGCAGTACGGTCAGCCCGCCGCTCTTGATCTGGCCGTACACGATCTCGCGGCTGCCGATGTTGGGCTTCTCCTCGACGGTGACGCCCTTGGCCTGCAACGCCTGGGCGTAGATCGACGCGAGGAGCACACTCTCGGGGAAGTTGAACGAACCCACGACCACCTTCGACGCGGATGTCTCTCCCGGGGCCGCGGACGCGGAGGTGGAGGACAGCGGGTCGGACCCGCCGCCGCAGGCAGTCAAGGCGAGCGCCGCGGTCACGGCGACCGCCAGAGCGCTGACAAGGCGTTTCATCATATTCCCTTCATAATTGGGGGGTAAAGTATAGATTACCGGAACTGCCGTATACCGGGCGAGACCGCTACCCGCGAGAGCAGTGTGAAACCGGCTTGCGCCGCCAGAGCGAGCGCGACGACGAGGAAGGCGCCACCGATCGTGATCGTGTAGTTCTTGGTGGCGAGGCCGTCCATGATGAAGCGGCCGAGACCGCCGAGGCCGACGTAGGCAGCGACGGTGGCCGTCGCCACCACCTGGATGGCCGCCAGGCGCATTCCCAGGAGGATCAGCGGCAGCGCGACGGGCACGAGCACCTTGAACAGGACCTGCGGCCCGCGCAGGCCCATGCCGTACGCCGCGTCGCGCAGGTCGGGGTCCACACCGCGCACGCCCTCGTACGTGTTGACCAGGATGGGCGGGACCGCCAGCAGGACCAGAGGGATGAGCACCGGCCAGGTGCTGCCCACGCCGATGATCAGCACGACGAGGACGAGGATGCCGAGGGTGGGCAACGCCCTGGCGGCGTTCGCGCTGACCACGACGACGAGCGAGCCGCGCCCGGTGTGCCCGACCCAGAGCCCGAGCGGGATCGCGACGGCAGCCGCCATCAGCAACGCCACCACGGAGAACTCCAGGTGCTCGAGCAGGCGTACGGGGATCCCTCCCGGGCCGGACCAGTTCGCCGGATTCGAGAAGAAGTCGATCAGCCAGTTCACGCGCGCCTCCACGGGGTCAGCAGCCGCTGCGCCAGCACGAGCAGGCCGTCCGCGAGCACCGCGAGCAGGACGGTCGCCACGATGCCGACCACGATGGGCGTGGTGAACTGCCGCTGCCAGCCGTCGATGAAGAGGTAGCCGAGCCCACCCTGTCCGATGAGCGCGCCCACGCTGACCAGGCTGATGCTGGAGACGGTCGCGACCCGGAGGCCGGCCAGCACGACCGGGACCGCCAGGGGCAGCTCCACCCGCACCAGCCGGCGCAGCGGGGTGAAGCCCATGGCGACCGCCGAGTTCCGGACGTGGTCCGGGATCGAGGTGAGCCCGTCCACGACGGCGGGGATCAGGATCGCCAGTGAATAGAACGTGAGCGGCACGATGACCGTCGCCTGCCCGAGGCCGGTGATCGCGAGCATCACGATGAACACCGCGATCGACGGCAGCGAGTAGACGACGTTCATCACGCTGACCGTCGGCTGGTAGAGCCACCGCCATCGGGCGCTCGCCAGGCCCAGCGGCAACGCCAGCAACAACCCGAACAGCACCGGCAGGAACGCCATGACGACGTGCGACTCCAGCAGCGCGAGGATGCTGTCCGGCCGCCCGGTGTCCCAGTTCCGCCAGATCCAGTCCCATCGCACCAGGGGTTCGTCACCCATGCGGGTCCTCCCCGTGCGCGGGATCCTCGGGCCCGGCGTCCTGATGTCCTGTGTCCTGATGTCCGGCACCCTGATGCCCGCCGTCCTCGTGCGGGTCTCCGGGGTCCGGCACGGTGTACCGCGCGGCGTACTGCCCCAGCACCTCGTCCAGCGCCTCCCGAGGAGCGACGCCGATCACCCGCCCGTCCTCGTCGACCGCGACCGCGGTCCCGTTGGGCGCCAGCAGTGCCGCGTCCAGTGCCGCGCGCAGCGAGTCCCGCTCCGGGTTGAAGGTCCCGTACGGCAGGAGCCCGCCGTCCCCCCGCCATCCGAGCGGCCGTCCCGACGCGTCCACCACGAGGTCGGCGGGAGCCGTCACGAGCCTGACGTCCTTGGCGGGGATGAACGAGAGGCGGCGGATGCCGCGATCACGGCCGAGGAACTCGCGGACGAAGTCGTCCGCCGGCTCGCTCAGCAGCGTCGCGGGGCCCGCCATCTGGGCGAGCCGGCCGCCGACGCGCAGCACGGCGACCATGTCACCCAGCTTGATCGCCTCGTCGATGTCATGGGTGACGAACACGATCGTCTTCTGCAGGTCGGACTGGAGGCGGAGCAACTCGTCCTGCAGGCTCGCCCGGACGATCGGGTCGACCGCGCTGAACGGCTCGTCCATGAGCAGAACCGGCGGGTCGGCGGCCAATGCTCGCGCCACGCCCACCCGCTGCTGCTGGCCGCCGGAGAGCTGGAAGGGATAGCGCCCGGCCAGCTCGGAGTCCAGGCCCACCAGTTCGAGCAGCTCCATCGCCCGGGCGCGGGCCCGCTTCCTGTCCCAGCCGAGCAGGTACGGCACAGTCGCGACGTTGTCCACGATCTTGCGGTGCGGGAACAGGCCCGCCTGCTGGATGACGTACCCGATGCCCCGGCGCAGTGTGGGCGGGTCGATCTCGCGCACGTCCTGGCCGTCGAGGAGGATCCGGCCCCCCGTGGCGTCGATCATCCGGTTGATCATTCGCAACGATGTCGTCTTGCCGCATCCGGAGGGGCCGACGAACACCGTGATCGCCCCTGTGGGCGCCTCAAGGCTGAGGTCGTCCACCGCGACCGTTCCGTCGGCGTAGCGCTTGGTGACGCCTTCAAAAGTGATCACAGGAACCTCGTCCTTCGAGAGTTTGCGATCACGTCAACAACCCCGAGGCCCCTACCGTTCCCCTGAGCTCTGCTCAGCCACATGATCCTCCCCAGCCAGCCTATGCGGGCATCTCGCCCGTCATGTTCCATCTCTGGAGGAAATGGAACGGATGAATGATCTCTTAAATTACTCACTAAATATCTATCAAAAACGCTTCGAATAGTGCGGTGGCCGGTGAGGGCTTGGCATGATTGACTACACTCTCCCGACTCGCACCAACCTCAGAGGAACCGGCCGTGACAACACCGCTCACCGGTCAGCGCTCGCGCAGTGAGCTGATCGCCGAGCTCTACGAACGTCACGCCGCCGGGCTGTTCGCGTACTGCCACGACCAGCTCGGTGAGACCAGCTCCGCCGCCGACGCGGTGGTGTCCGTCTTCACCGGTGTGCCGACCGACCCTCCCCCGGCGCGTGCCGCGCTGTACGCGCTCGCCCGGCGTGAGATCTATCGCAGGGACGTCAGCTACGCCCTTCCAGCCGTCGATTCCGTGGCCGACCCGGCCACCGCGCTGATCGAGCGGGTCTTCCGTGACATCCGCCCCCACCAGCGAGAGGTCCTCCTCCTGTCCGCCGTCTGCGGACTGTCGACCGGCGAGCTCTCCTGGGTGTTCGAGGTCGCCACGGACACCGCCGCCCAGCTCACGCTCAGCGCGCGGCGCCGCTTCTCGCAGACTCTCGTGACCGCGACGACGGCCGCCAGGTCGGCGCCGTTCGTGCCGGTCAGCGTCGCGGAGGTCTACGACGCCATCGTCGTCTCGCCGATCGAGGACGTGCTGGCCCGGCTTCCCTGGCGCCGGCCCGCCGCCGCCGTGCGGGGCCGGGTCCTGTCCGCGCTGCCCATCGAGGAGCCCGGCGAGACCGCCGCGCCCGCCGCGCCCGTCGCGGCCGCCGTATCCTCGACGCTGCCGACGAGGAAGCTGTGGCCCACCACGCCCGCGTGGCCGCTGCCGCTCACCGACCCCAACCAGGTCACGAACACGTGCGTGCTCCCGGCCGAGGCTCTCGCGCCGCCGAAGCCGGGCCGCAGGCCCAAGCACGAGGCGACGACCGAGCCGATGCCCCGGCTGCGTCCTTCGCTCCTGGCGGCGTTCACCGACCGCAAGCGACGCGCTTCGCTGGCTCCCGCCGAGCTGGAGGTCCCGCAGGCGTCCGCTCCGGCGGAGCTGGACGCCCCACCGGCCAGGGCGGCGCTGCCCGCTCCGCCTCCGTCGGCGCTCCCGGCTCCGGTGGATGTCGCTCCTCCGGCCTCTGAGACAGCCACGCATTCCCGTACGGCCGAGACGGGTTCCCCGACGTCGTGGGGATCCGCATTCGGGAGGCTCAGCACGCCCGGTCCCGACACGCAGGTGTTCGATCCCGCGGGGTTCGGCACGGCGGGACCCGACACGCAGGTGTTCGATGCGTTCCGCCCCGCCGAGGAGACATCGGCCGCGTCGGCGGCCTTCCCGGCCCTGACGAGCTCCCCTGCTCCGGCGATCGAGGCGGCGCCCGCCGCCGAGGCCGCCACCGTGCGGGTTGACGCCGTGCGGGTTGACGCCGTACCCACCGCACCTGCCGAGGTCGCCACGCCCGCCGAGAGCGGTACGACGGCCCGAGCCGACAAGGCCACCAAGCAGCACAAGGCCAAGGCAAAGAAGAGCACCAGAGCGAAGGCCAAGGCGCGGGAAACGACCACCCTGGCCATGACCGGGGCCGAGACCGGCGCCGTGGCCGAGTCCAGAGCCGAGTCCAGTGCCGTGGCCGAGTCCGGGGCCAAGGGCACGGCGAGAAGCAAGGGCACGGCAAGGGGCAAGGAGAAGGCACGGTCGCGCGGGAAACGGGAGCACCATTACGACTGGGCCTGGGAGATCGTCGGCTTCCTGATCTGCCTGGCGATCGCGCTGATCGTCTTCTTCTCGCTCCCCACCTTCGTCACGCCCTGACGTTCCCGGCGACGTACGGCCGGCCGGTGCGCCTGCCGTACGTCAGGGAAGGGCGAGCCGGACGGTGGCGGTGGCGTGGGCCCCGAGGCTGACCGTTCCGCATACGTCGATCGTGAACTCCGGCCCCGTCGCCTCGGTCACGGTGCCGGACAGGGTCAGCGTGTCACCGGCGTACGCGGGGGCGCCCAGTTTCACCTTGATGCCGTGGACGAGGGCACACGGCCCCGTCCAGTCGGTGACGTACCGCTCGATGAGCCCCACCGTCGTCAGGATGTTGAGGAAGATGTCCTTCGAGCCCTGCGCGCGGGCGCGCTCCACGTCGTGATGCACGGGGGTGAAGTCGCGGGTCGCGATCGCGGTCGAGATGATCAGGGTCGGGGTGAGCGGGATGGTGAGCTCCGGGAGCGAGATCCCGGCTCTCGGGGCTTCCGTCAGGCTTCTCTGCATCTTGGCTCCCGGGGAATCCGCATCGGCAGGATCAGTTCATCGTCGATGGGCACCGTCCCCGACGATCGCCTGCCGTAGCGGGTGCGGCTCCTGCTCCTCGGGCGGGTATTTCCTCTCCCCCGGGCGGAACTTCAGCACCCGGAACATCATGTCGGCGACCGGCTCCGCCCCGGAGTACCAGGTCACCAGCCAGGTGATGAAGTAACCCTCGCCGAGCGCGGTCCGCTTCGGACCGGCGAGATCGGCCATCCGCGTGGCGGAGGTGAGCACCTCACCCGGCCTGAGATAGCGGTGGTAGGTGTGCTCGCAGTCGGTCGCGACGACACCCGTGTATCCGTGCTCGTCGATCGCGTCCAGCATGTCGTCGAGCGGTGTCCGGGGGCGTTCGCCCCGCTGCACCAGGCCCGCCATGGTCCATACCTGGATCATGGCGGGAGGCGCGACCGCGTCGGGCCCGGCGTAGCGGGGGTCGCGGTCCCCCATCGCCTCGGCCCAGTGCCGGATCATCGGCAGGTTGACCGGAAGCGGAGCGGACAGGCGCGGTCCCTCCCCGGCCGCGATCACCTGGGCGGCCAGCTCGTGCAACACGCCCACCACGTTCCCGCGGCTCTCCGGCACCTCCGCACCGCCCGTGCCGCCCGGGTTGTTCATGCTCATCGGGGAGGCTTCGGGAGCTGGAGGCCGAGCATGGCGATCAGCTCGCGCTGGACCTCGTTGACGCCGCCGCCGAAGGTGAGCACGAGCGCGCCCTTGACGCCACGGTCGACCCGCTCGATCAGATCGCGGGTCTCCTCGTCGCCGGGGTCGCCGTACCTGGCGAGGGTCTCGGCGACGATGCGGCCGACGTCCTGCATCCGCTCGGAGGCGTAGATCTTGGTGGCTGAGGCGTCGGGCGCTCCCAGCCAGCCCAAATCCATGTTGGCGGCGACCTGCCAGTTCAGGAGCTCATTGGTCCGGAAATACGCGTACACCTGGGCGATCGCCCGCCGGACCGCCGGGTTCTCGAAGAGCGGCCTGCCGTCACGGCCCGGCTTCTCCTTGGCCCACCGGACGAACCGGATGTACGTGTGTCCGATGTTGCCCGCCGGTCCGAGCGTCACCCGCTCGTGGTTGAGCTGGTTGACGATCAGATCCCAGCCCTTGTTCTCCTCGCCGACGACCATGTTCACCGGGACGCGGACATCGCTGTAGTACGTCGAGTTCGTGTGGTGCCGCCCGTCCATGGTGATGATGGGCGTCCAGGAGTAGCCGGGGTCGGCGCAGTCCACGATCATCATGGTGATCCCGCGATGCTTCTTCGCGGCCGGGTCCGTACGCGCGGCGAGCCAGATGTACTGCGAGTGGTGCGCTCCCGACGTGAAGATCTTCTGCCCGTTGACCACGTAGTGATCGCCGTCCCGGACAGCGGTGGTTCGCAGGGAGGCGAGGTCCGTGCCCGCCTCCGGCTCGCTGTACCCGACGGCGAAATGGCACTCTCCCGCGAGGATGCGTGGAAGGAAGAACTCCTTCTGCTCGGCGGTGCCGTACTGCATGAGGGTCGGGCCCACCGTTCCCACCGTGATGATCGGATACGGCACCTCGGCTCGGGCGATCTCGTTCGCGAAGATCTGCTGCTCCAGCGGGCCGTACCCGCCGCCGCCGTACTCCTTGGGCCACCCGAGGCCGAGCTTGCCGTCCTGGCCCAGCCGCCTGCAGTGCTCCATGTACGCGGGACCGAACGGATCGTCCGCGATCTTCTCGCGGTCCTCGGCGGTGATGCAGCCCGCGAAGTAGTCGCGCAGCTCGTCACGGATCCGGCGCTGCTCCCGCGTGAGTTCGATGAACATCAGACCAAGGCTCCGATCAGGTCGAGCTGGGCCTCCGCGCCACCGAGCAGGCGGGCGGCGTGATTGCCCCAGGCGAAGTAACGGTGCAGCGGGTAGGTCACGTCCAGGCCCATGCCGCCGTGCAGGTGCTGGCAGGTGTACAGGGCTCTCACCACGGAGTCCGTCGCGGCGTAGGCGGCGATCGCCAGATCCTCCTCGGCGGGCAGCCCCTCGGCCAATCGCCACACGCCCGACCAGACGGCCACGTCGATCGCCCGCGCCGCGACGTAGACGTCGGCGATCTGCATGGTCACGGCCTGGAACTCGGCCAGCGCCCGATCGAACTGCCTGCGCGTCCTGATGTAGTCGGTGGTGAGCTTGAGCGCACCCGCCAGGACTCCGGAGGCGGTCGCGGTGATCGCCGCGAGGGCGTGCAGGCGCAACGCCTCGTAGGCCAGGCCGTCCGCCGCCCCGACGGCTTCTCCCGGGACGCCGTCCATGGTGATCACCGCACCCGGCTCTCCGGTGGTCAGCGGCATCTCCTGGATGGCGACCGCGCCGGGATCGACCAGGAACAACCCGACGCCCGCGCCCTCGACCCGGGCGGCCACCAGGATCCGCGACGCCACGGCGGCATGGGACACCATGCTCTTGCGCCCGGTGATCCGGCCGTCCCTGGCGATCGTCGCGGGCGGCTCCGCGAAGTCCGCGCCGGGTTCGCGCAGCGCGACCGCCAGCACGGCCGCTCCATCGGCGAGTGACGCGAGCGCCGCTCGCTGCTCGGATGTGCCGTACCGGCCGATCGTGAGCGCGGCGACCAGGCTGGACAGCGCCGGTACGGGCGCGACGTGAGCCCCGATCTCCCTGAGGATCACCGCCATCTCGACCGGACCGAGCCCCGCGCCGCCCGCCTCCTCCGGCAGGCACACGCCGAGCAACCCCGCCTGCGCCATGGCCGCCCAGACCCCGGAGTCGTACGGCAGGCCGGACTCCTCGTGCGCCTCGATCCTGGCGTGGGTGGCCGTACGCCCCAGGACGTCAGCGGTCAGGGTGCGTAACTCTGCCTGATTCTCGTCCAGGTTGAAGTCCATCGGGTCTCCAGAAGGTCGTACCGGGCGAACTTGTTCGCGATCCGGATCAGTGGTGGGGTGCGGACGTCTGGATCTCTTCGGCCGGCTCGCAGGCCATCGTGCGGGGCTGGACTCTTCGGCCGGCTCGCAGGCCATCGTGCAGTCAGCTCACCGGCCACCGCGCTGTCGCCGTCGCCGTCGCCGTCGCGGCAGTGATCTCCGTCTCATCTCCACGGACATCTCGGCGGTCGTTTCGGAGGCCGCCTCCGAGATCGTCTCCGGGTCATCTCGGGCGGCCACCGGCACGGCATGGTGCCCCGCCACGGCATCGCTCACGTTGGCCTCCTCCAGAGGACGCTCCAACCGCAAAGTAGAACAGGGTCTAATCTCTGTCCAGTGTGTGACCTCTCGTCTCCGTCAGGACATCCGACCGAAACGAGAAAGACATGCAAGGACGTCGTTCTTTGTGACTGGTGAGTAACCATCCAGCGGGGAAAGAAGTCAGATAACGTGTTCTCATGCGCACTCCGCATGCCGCCACAGAGACCGCGACGCCGCACCCAGAAGGGGCTGCCAGCGTGGAGAACCACCCGACCGCCGGGAACGCCGCGAACGCCGCAGCCACCCCGGGCGCCCGCACGCGAAGCCAGCTCCAGCGGCGTAAGCGCATCGTGCAGGCGGCGGCCGCACTCGCCTCGCGCGGAGGCGTCGAAGCCATGCAGATGCGGACCGTGGCCGAACGCGCCGGCGTCGCGCTTGGCACGCTCTACCGCTACTTCCCATCCAAGATGGATCTCGTCGTGGCGGTCGTGAGCGAGGAGATCGATCTCCTGGAGTCCAGCATCCAACGCCGCCCACCGAGCTCCCCGACCGCCTCCGGACGAGCAGTCGATGTCCTGATGCGGGCGGCCCGAGGGCTGATGCGCGAGCCCGAGCTCGCTGACGCGCTGCTCCGATCGCTGATCATGACCGAGGTCGAGACCCCGTTCGGCGACCGGATGGCCCGGCTCCTGCTCCGTGTCGCCGGCAACGGCCTCACCGTCGAACTGGCCACGGAGGACCAGCTCACCCTCGCCGACTCGCTCGCCAGCGTGTGGGTCCACGAGCTGCTGGAGATGCTCCGCGGGCTGCGGACCTACGACCAGATCCAGCACCGGATCGAGATCGTCTCCTCCCGGCTGCTGGTCGACTTCTGAACCCGACCCCCGGCCCTCCCTGAACCAACCCCCACCCTTCCACCGAAATATGGAACCGGTTACAGTCCTGAACTGGAATAAGGTTCTGAAACGGAGGAGGTCACCGTGGGCACGCCGGTGATTGTCGAGGCGGTACGCACTCCGATCGGGAAGCGGAACGGCTGGCTCGCGGGACTGAAACCGCAGGCCGTCCTGGGCGCCACGCTCAAGGGGCTGGTCACGAGGTCCGGCATCGACCCCTCGATCGTCGGACAGGTCTTCGCGGGCTGCGTGACGCAGGCGGGCGAACAGGGCGGGCACGTCGGCCGCTACGCCTGGTTGTACGCCGGCCTGCCGTACCAGACGGGCGTGACGACGATCGACGCCCAGTGCGGGTCGTCCCAGCAGGCGGTCCACATTGTGGCCGCGATGATCCACGCGGGCGTCATCGACGTCGGCATCGCCTGCGGTGTCGAGGTGATGAGCCGCCAGCCCCTCATGAGCAACGTCCAGCCCGCGAGGCCGAAACCGGACGACTGGTCGCTGGACATGCCCGACCAGTTCTCCGCCGCCGAGCGGATCGCGCAGCGCCGCGGCATCACCCGCGACCGGCTGGACGCCTTCGGCGCCCGGTCCCAGCATCTGGCGGCCAAGGCGTGGGCCGACAACCGGTTCGAGCGCGAGATCCTGCCGGTGGTCGCCCCCGTACTCGGGGAAGACGGGCAGCCGACCGGCGAGAGCCGTACCGTCATCAAGGACCAGGGACTCCGCGAGACCACGGTCGACAAACTCGCCGGTCTCCGCCCCGTACTGGGCGAGAACGGGATGCACACGGCGGGCACGTCCTCGCAGATCTCCGACGGTGCGGCGGCCGTCCTGCTGATGAGCGAGGAGGCCGCCACACAACACGGCCTGCGCCCCCGCGCACGGATCCTGGCCCAGGCGCTCGTCGGCAGCGAGCCCTACTACCACCTCGACGGACCGGTGGACGCGACGGCCAAGGTGTTCGCGCAGACCGGGATGTCCGCGAGCGACGTCGATCTGTTCGAGGTGAACGAGGCGTTCGCATCGGTCGTCCTCTCGTGGGCGTCTGTGCACGAACCGGACATGGCCCGCGTGAACGTCAACGGAGGCGCGATCGCGTTGGGCCACCCGGTCGGCGCCACCGGCTCCCGCCTGATCACGACGGCGTTGCACGAACTGGAGCGATCCGACTCCTCGACCGCACTGATCTCGATGTGCGCCGGAGGCGCGCTCGCCACGGCCACGATCATCGAGCGCCTCTGACATCCTGATCGACTCTCGGAATTCACCGCCGGGCGCGAACAGCCGACACGGCCGACACGGCCGAGTTGACCGTTGTTCCGCCCGGCAGCCCGAGAGGCATGAACCCAACCCCGGCGCCGACCGCCCGCAGAGACCACAGATCCACAGACCCACGGCCGTCGGCCCAGAGCCCACGGCCCCACAGCCCAGGCCCACAACTCAGACCCAGGGCCCCACAGACCCACGGCCGCACAGCCCAGGCCGAAAGCCCACGGCCCCACAGCCCCACAGGCCAGGGCCCACAGGACCACAGCGACAGCGACAGCGACAGCGACAGCGACAGCGACAGCGACAGCGACAGCGACAGCGACAGCGACAGCGACAGCGACAGCGACAGCGACAGCGGGGCATGGCTTCGCGTCCTCCGGCCATACACTTGGAGACATCCGATGTCTAGGAGCCCGGACTGGGGCTCTGGTGGGGTGCGTGGCGTGGCGGTCACCGACGCGGCGATTGACAGAATCAAAGAGATGATCATCTCGGGTGAGCTCGCCCCAGGTGATCGGCTTCCCAAGGAAGCCGACCTTGCCGAGCGGCTCGGGCTGTCGCGCAACTCGTTGCGCGAGGCCGTGCGGGCGCTCTCTCTCATCAACGTCCTGGACGTACGGCAGGGCGACGGCACCTATGTCACCAGCCTCCAGCCCAATCTGCTCCTCGACGCCATGTCCTTCGTGGTGGACTTCCATCGGGACGACACCGTTCTGCAGTTCCTGGAGGTACGGCGCATCCTGGAACCGGCCGCGACCGCCATGGCGGCTACCACCATGTCCGAAGACGACATCAAGGGCCTCCGCGAGATCCTTGACTCTCTTCCGGAAGATCCCAGCATCGAGCAACTCGTCGCCAACGACCTGGAGTTCCACCAGCACATCGCGGCCGGGGCGGGAAACGCCGTCCTCTGTTCCTTGATCGAGAGTCTGTCCGGCCCGACGACCCGTGCCCGGGTGTGGCGCGGCCTCACCCAGGAGGGCGCGCTCGGCAAGACGCGCGAGCAACACGTCGCCATCTACGAGGCGATCGCGGGCAGGCAGTCGGAACTGGCCAGAGCCTGGGCGACCGTCCACGTGGCCGGGGTGGAGGAGTGGCTCCGCAAGGCTCTTTAACTTGGGGTTGCTCCTTGAGCGTCAGCATGGCCGAACCGCCTCGCAAGTCCTCCACGCTCAATCGGGCAGAACCGCCGCACGAAACCCTCATGCGCAACCCGGCCCAACCGCCCCACGCTCAGGCTTAACTCGACCTCATGGCCCCACGCCACGCTCAATCGGGCAGAACCGCCGCAGAAAACCTCCACGTCAACCTGGCCCAACTGCCCCACGTTCACGCTCAACCCGGCCTAACCGCCCCGCGAAAGGTCGTCATGTAGTGGCGGGAGCTCAGGACGTCCACCTTCCTGACCACGTCGCCCGTCTTCGGTGCGTGGATCATCATCCCGTCGCCGGCGTACATCCCCACATGAGTCGGTGCGGCGGTGGTGCCGCCGAAGAACATCAGGTCTCCCGGGCGTAGTTCGCTGAGAGGCACCTGGCGGCCCTGACGGAACTGGGTGCCCGTGTAGTGGCCGAGGCCGACCCCGGCCTTCGCCCACGCCGCCATCACCAGGCCGGAGCAGTCGAAGCCGATCCGGGCGGCTCCCCTGCCGACCCCCTTGCTCGGC